>CAZFVT010000137.1:0-8376 GCA_964522355.1 uncultured Woeseiaceae bacterium
ATGGTCGTTTGACTTCGGCGCGCGCGTCGAACGGCTTGACGGCCAGGTTAAGGAGTTCAGAACCTCGTCCTTCCAGATGGGAGACGATCCTCTCGTCAACGATCTGGTCGAGAACGTCAGCTACATCGACGGCCGTCTGCGGGCAGATGACGTCGATGCCACCGAATGGGCATTCTCGGCAGGCACCCTGTTCCGGGTGAACGATGAGCTGAACATATTCGCCAACGCATCTCGCGGCTTCTTCTTCCCGCAGATTCGCAGCGTGCCGTTCAACGAACGCGGCGAGCTGGCGTCCTATGAGGGCGAGATCATCGACACGATCGAAGCCGGTATCAAGTTCAACTATGAGAACTTCGACGGCTATGCGGCGTTTTTCTATACGACTCTGGATGATCGTCGAAACGTCGACTTCGAAAACGACCCGAACAACCCCGGCAACATCATCGAGGTCGTATCACTGCAGTCGACCGAAGCTCTGGGTATAGAGGCGAGCATCACCTATTACCTGAACGATTTCTGGTCACTGCACGGTAACCTGACGCTGCGCGATCACGAATTCACCAAGGCTGATGGTGCGGATATCGTAGGCAATGAGCTGCGTCGCCAGCCGACGGAGATGGCCAACACCGCCGTTCGCTTCAACTATGCGGGCTTCGATGCCGCGCTGTTCCACAACTACCATGGCGACAACTTCGCCAATGACAGCAACACGGTGGAGCTGGACGCTTACAACCTGTTCCGCCTCGAAGCGGGTTATACGTTCGAGTTCGACGGTGGTCAGACCATGCGTGTCAGCGCCAACGTCTTCAACCTCACCGACGAGCAGGGCATCACGGAAGGCTCGCCGCGTCAGGGCAACGCCCAGACCGGTGAGCCTGCACAGTTCTTCGTTGGTCGCCCGATCCTCCCCCGACGGGCAATGCTCAGGGTCACCTACGACTTCTGAGTAATGCGTCCTGCGGCTGGTTGAGTATTACGCCACGACGTAAACTCAACCGGCCAAAGGCGCCGTCCGCCAGCGCCTGACCTCGCTGGTCGCGATTCAACGTCGGGAGAAGAACAATGAACGCCGTCGACTACGTCGTTGTCGCCGCCTATCTAGGTGGGCTGCTGCTCTTCGGCTACATGCTCCGAGACCAGTCGAGCGAGGGAGATTTCTTTCTCGGTGGTCGCAGCATGGGCTGGTTTCCGCTCACCCTGTCGACAATGGCTACCCAGCTCTCCGCCATCAGCTTCGTATCCGCTCCGGCTTTCGTAGGGCTCCGGGAAGGCGGAGGCCTCAAGTGGCTGACCTACGAATTCTCCCTGCCGCTGGCGATGATCCTGGTGATGTTCGTCATTTCACCGGCGCTCTATCGGGCGGGCATCGTCAGCATCTACGAGTTTCTCGAACAGCGCTTCGGGCGTTCGACGCGGATTATCATCAGTGCGTCCTTCCAGATCGTTCGTTCCTTTGCCACTGGCATCATGGTCTATGCGATGGGCCTGATCCTCGAAGCCGTTCTGGGGATACCGCTGTGGCAGTCCATAGTCGTGGTCGGCGTCATCACGCTGATCTATTCCACCTCTGGCGGCATGAAAGCCGTCGTCTACGGCGATGCTATCCAGATGGTGTTGATCTTCGGCGGCCTGCTGGTGGTCGCCGGCTACGCGCTAAGCGAGATCGGCGGATTCGGTGCGTTTTGGCAGAACGTCGACGCCGAGCGCCTTACGGCAGTCGACTACAGTTCCCTGGGTCTCGATGGAGATGAGTTCGGCTTCCTGCCGATGATTTTTGGTGGATTCGTGTTGTATGCGTCCTACTACGGCTGCGACCAGACGCAGGCGCAGCGAATCCTGTCTGCCCGTGACATGAAAGACGCCCGGGTTCTCCTCTTTGCAAACGGCGTTCTTCGGTTTCCGCTTGTGTTGCTCTACTGCTTTGTCGGGCTCATCGTCGGCGTCGCCATCACCGGAGATCCGGAGCTCGCCGCGAAGATTCCCGCCGACAAGCCCGATTACATGATGCCAATATTCATCATTGAGCATCTCCCGCACGGCATTATCGGCCTGTTGCTCGTCGCCATACTGGCGGCCGCCATGTCTTCACTGAGCTCCGCCGTTAACTCGCTGGCAGCCGTGACGCTTGAAGACCTCGCGGTACTGGGTGCCAAGCCTGCTGGGAAGGATGACGAAGTGCGCTGGGCGCGCTTCGTATCGATCGCCTGGGGAATCGCGATCCTGATCATGTCACTGTTCGCGGGCTCCATAGCGCCAACGGTCATCGAGGCCATCAACAAAGTGGGTTCCGCTCTGTACGGTCCCATCCTTGCCGTGTTCCTGCTGGGCATGCTGGGTAAACGAGTTAACGGACACGGCGCCAGTATCGGACTTCTCGTCGGCGTCGGCTTTAACCTCTACCTGTGGAAAGCTGAGCCCCAGGTTTTCTGGATGTGGTGGAATTTCATCGGGCTCGTACTGACCAGCGTGGTTGCCTACGTGGTGAGTATCGCCACTGGCGGTGCGAGGCGGGATGTGGAGCTTGCCGGCCACGGTTCGACGCTGGCTGATGTGGTCCGGTCTCCGTACAGCATCGCGTTGGTAAGCATCTTTGTCGTCATTGTCGTCATCAGCACCTACATCAAGGACGTGCAGGCATGGCTGCTCAGTTAAGCAACGAGTCCCCACGGGCGTTGCTGCAGTCGCTTTTTGAAACGGCGGTGGATGCCGCTCATCCGCGAACGGTGCTGCCGGGTCAGTTGCCTCAGGGCGTTCCTGCCGGACGCAACATCGTGCTCGGCGCCGGCAAAGCCGCGGCGTCAATGGCGGCTGTTGCCGCCGATTTACTCGAAGGCGAGACCGGCGGAATGGTCGTAACCCGCTACGGACACGCAGAAGATTGCGATACCGGCGCAATCGAAGTCGTTGAGGCCAGCCATCCCGTGCCTGATCAAAATTCGGCGAGAGCCGCCGGAAACATGCTGGCGCTTGCTGCCTCAGCTTCCAGCGAGGACCGCGTCATCTTTCTTTTCTCAGGTGGTGGGTCGGCACTGTTGTGTGCGCCGATCGACGGCGTTAGCGCTGTCACCAAGCGGGACGTAACCCGCTTTCTGCTGCACAGCGGCGCGGCTATCGACGAGATCAATCTTGTGCGCAAACACCTGTCGACGATCAAGGGCGGCGGACTAGCCAGCCGCGCAGGCCAGGCCGAGCTCTACACGATCATCATCTCCGACGTCGTCGGCGACGATCCGTCGGACGTTGCTTCCGGGCCATCTATCGACATGAGAAGAAACGCCGCGGATGCCCTGGCGTTGCTCGAGCGCTACGGCTACCCGGGTCTCGAAGATCTCCGGGCGCCGCTATCGGCGATCGTGCAGCGGCCCGTGAAGGATCACCCGGTGTCCGTGGCGGCTTCCGCTTCCACCGCTTTGGCCGCGATTGAGGAGGCGGCTGGCGGGGCTGGCTGGACGGTTGTGAATCTGGGCGACGATATTGAGGGCGACGCGACCGAGGTCGGTAAGCGTCATGCCGATCTCGCGTTGAGCCGTCGCAACGCCGGTGAACCCTGTGTGCTGATCTCCGGCGGCGAACTGACTGTTCATGTCAAGAACAGCGACGGTCGTGGCGGGCCAAATCTTGAGTATCTGACTAGCGTGATGCTGACGCTTGACGGCGCCAAAGAAATTTTTGCCATCGCCTGCGACAGCGACGGTATCGATGGTTCTGAAGACAACGCCGGTGGCTTCATCGCGCCAGACTCGCTGGATCGTGCCAAGAGCAAGAATATTGATATGGCCCGACTGCTGGACTCCAACAATACGTATGACGGATTCGCCGCTCTGGGAGACCTGGTCGTTTCCGGCCCTACGCAAACCAACGTCAACGACATTCGAATCATCCTCGTAAACCCAACCGACGAGGTCCATGAACGTGCTTGAAAAACTCGACGAAAGGGCGCGTCAGTTGCTGCTGACCAACGACAAGGGCGGATTCACCGTTCCGACGTCGGGTCTGTATCCCTACCAGTGGAACTGGGATTCGGCGCTCGTTGCCCTAGGCTTTGCGACGTTCGATGAATCCCGCGCCTGCCGCGAGATAGAGACGCTGTTCGAGGCCCAATGGGCCGACGGTTTCGTGCCGCACATTATTTTCCGTCGGAATGACCCGGATTATTTTCCTGGCCCAAGCGTCTGGCAGGCGGGCGAGTCCTTGCCTTCCTCGGGCATCACCCAGCCACCGGTCGTTGCCAGCGTGATGCTCAGGCTGTGGCATATGACCGAAGACGCGGATATCCGCGACCGCCTGGCTGCGCTGGTGCCCATGGTCATGTCCTGGCACCGATGGTTTCACCGACATCGTGTGCTCGACGGCGGCGGCGTAATTATCACTCACCCCTGGGAAAGCGGTCGCGACAATTCACCGGAATGGGATGAGCCGTCGGCGGACATCGACGTGTCCGGCGTGGCGCCTTACGAGCGTCGTGACCTGCAACATGCCGATGCGGCGATGCGCCCAACCAAGCTCGACTACGATAGATACATCGCGCTCGTGGAATTTGGACGAGAAACGGGCTGGGATCACGGCAAGATCGCTGCAGAGGGGCCCTTCCGGGTGGCTGACGTCGGCATGACGTTTATCCTGCTTCGAGCGACGCGAGATCTGCTGGTCCTTGCCAAAGAGTCCAGCCAAAGTGAGCTGGTGTCAGAGCTCGAAGATCAGGTTCGGCGGCTTGAGGGCTGCGCAGACTTGCTCTGGGACGACAACCGTTCGACCTTCTGTTCCCGCGATGTGATCACCGGGCGACATAGCGGTCACGTTACCAGCGCCTCATTCCTGTACGCATACGCCGATATCGGTTCGGACGTCCAGCGGCGGGAGATGAGCGAGCACTTCGAACGCCTCGGCAGGGTTAGCGAGTTCATGCTGCCGAGCTACGATGCGGAAGCGACAGATTTCGACGATCTGCGCTACTGGCGTGGCCCGGTTTGGATTATCGTCAACTACATGGTTGCCAAAGGCTTCGAGGAATGCGGCCTTCAGGACTACGCAGATCGAATTCGCACCGACTCCGCCCGACTGATCGCTGAGCACGGCTTTCGTGAGGCGTTTTCGCCCGTGAGCGGGACCGGAACGGGAGGCGACGCCTTCTCCTGGACGGCGGCCATGTGGCTTTCGTGGTGCAGAATGTCGCTGGCCTAGCTACAGTCTCCACATGGCCAAGAATCGTATCGTCTGCTTCGGCGAGGCGCTGATCGACTTCCTCAACACCGATCGTCGGCAGGAAGCACCGCTGATGCTCGATCAGTTCACGCAGTTTCCGGGTGGCGCGCCGGCAAACGTTGCCGTTGCTGTTGCCAAACTGGGTGGCGACGTTGCCTTCGCCGGGCAGGTCGGTAGTGATCGATTCGGAACGTTCCTGCTTGATGCCCTCAGTCGCTACGGCGTCGACACCTCGTTAACCCTGGTGCATCCGACTGCGAGTACGACCCTGGCCTTCGTGTTCCTCGACGACGATGGCGAGCGCAGCTTCGCCTTTCGCCGGCAGAAGACGGCGGACGTCCTCATCACCCGCGAGCAGATCGGCGAGCAGGGTTACAGCGATGCATCGATTCTGCATTTTTGCAGCAACACGCTAACCGATCCGGATATCGCGGCGGTCACCCGGCACGTTGTCGAGCAGTCTCAGGCGAAGAACGCCCTGGTCAGCTTCGATGTGAACCTGCGGCACAACCTGTGGCCGGATGGCGAAGCAGACAAGGCGCTCGTTAACGAGCTTGTCGAGATGTCGGCGCTGGCCAAGTTTTCGCGCGATGAGATCGAATACTTGAGTGACGGGCTGGAGGAACTCTATCTCGCGCGAATGTTCGATGCGGGCCTCAGAGCGGCGCTCATCACCGACGGGCCGCGCGAGATGTCGGTCTGCACGGCCGGATCCCGATCGCCGGTGTCGCCGCCGTCCATCGATGCGGTTGATACGACCGGCGGCGGGGATGCCTTCATTGCCGCCGTGCTGTTCGGTCTATCACGGCAGGCCGATCCCGGATCGGTGCTGGGGGATGAGGCGCGGCTGGCCGAACTGGTGAGCTTTGCGTCGCACTGTGGCGCCATCGCCGTCAGTCGACCCGGCGCGTTCCCGGCGTTTCCGACTTTTGAAGACGTCGCGGATCACTGGGTCGAACCTTCATGACCTTTGACGATCCGGAGTTTCTCCGCGAGCACATCCGTTCCATACTGGACTTTTATTCACCGCGGCTTGTCGATCCGATGGGCGGGTTCTTTCAGAACTTCCTCGACGACGGGCGGGTGTTCGACCCGGGACAGCGGCATCTTGTCAGCAGCTGCCGAATGGTCTTCAACTGCTGCAAAGGTTACGAGCTGTTCGGCGATTCGCTGTACCTCACGCAGGCCGAGCACGGGATGGACTTCATCCGCCTCTACCACTGGGATGCGCTCCGCCAGGGCTTCAACTGGACCCTGAAGGAAGGCCGAAGGGCTGACGACAGGACCAACCATTGCTACGGACTGGCGTTTGTCATGCTCAGCGCCGCTGCGGCGCACGAGGTGGGCATCGACGATGCCGAAGACGATCTCGATCGAGCCGCTCGCATCCTTGATGAGCGTCTCTGGGACGAGGAAGCCGGCCTATATGCGGATGAGGCATCGCCGGACTGGTCGGTCATCGACGGGTATCGCGGACAGAACGCGAACATGCACTGCTGCGAGGCATTCATCGCGGCCTATGAGGCCACCGGCCGGGAGCACTTCCTGGACCGTGCATATGCGCTGGCCAGGCGAGTCGTCGTCGACCTCTCGGTGAAGCCGGAAGGACTGGTCTGGGAACACTTTACGACGACGCTTGAAATCGACTGGACCTACAACGTCGACGACCCGAAGAATCTCTATCGGCCCTGGGGCTATCAGCCCGGTCACCAGACAGAGTGGGCCAAGCTGCTGCTGACCTTGCATGACCACCGGCCCGAAGACTGGATGCTGGAGCGCGCCGTCGAGCTGTTCGATCGGGCGCTGGATATCTGCTGGGACAAGGAGTATCGCGGTATCAGTTACGGCTTTGCGCCGAACGGCACGATCTGCGACGACGACAAGTATTTTTGGGTGCAGGCCGAGTCCTTTGCGGCAGCGGCCCGGCTACTGAAGCGTACCGGTGACCGAAAGTACGCGGACTGGTACCGGCGCATCTGGCAGTACGCCTGGGATTTCATGATCGATCACCGGCACGGCGGCTGGTATCGGGTGCTGACTCGCGACAATCGCAAGTATTCGAACCAGAAGTCGACGGCCGGCGGCAAGTGCGACTACCACACGCTCGGGGCCTGCTGGGATGTCTTGCATGATAGTGCCTAGAACGTCGGCGGCGTGCAGGCGGAGATGACCTCGCAGGGCTCGGTGCCGTTGTTGGCGAAGCTGTGCGACTGGTCGCTGTTGAAGTAGTAGGCGTCGCCCGGGCCGAGAACGCGTAGCTGTTCACCGACCGACACCGTCAGTCGCCCGCTCAGCACGAGCCCGCATTCCTCGCCCTCATGGCGAATCTCATGACGACCAGTGCTGGCGCCCGGTTCGTAGCGTTCCTTGATGAACTGAATCGCGCGGCCGCCGAGATTCGCGCCCACCTGACGGTAGGACACGCCGCCTTCCGCGATCTCCGTCAGCTCGTCGGCGGCAAAGAACACCTTCTCGTCGGTTTCCGGTTCGTCAGAAAAGAACTCGCTCAGGCGCATCGGCAGACCGTCGAGCACTTTCTTCAACAGGCTGACGGTCGGGTTCAGCTTGCCGTTCTCAATCAGGGAGATGGTGGCGTTGGCAACGCCGCTTTGCCGCGCGAGCTCGCGCTGCGACACGCGGAATCGTTTGCGGGTCTCGCGCAGCCTCGTACCAATTGCGGTATCCATCACGTGCTCGCTATCGTGTGTTAAATATAGTGAACATTTTCTACGCGCTTTGGTTAAGAAACAACCGTTTACGGAACCTGAGTTAACGGATTGTTTAACAGCGTGGGCAGGGACTACACTGCCATCTGATGCTCGTTCAAGGAGATCCGCCATGGCTGTTGCTCGCCGGGAACTCGATGCCTACTGGATGCCGTTCACGGCGAATCGGGACTTCAAGAAAGCGCCGCGAATCGTTACCGGCGCTCGTGGTCATCACTACACGACCGAGAGCGGCGAGTCGCTCTATGACATGTTTTCGGGTCTCTGGACCTCAGGCGTCGGCCACTGCCACCCGAAGATCGTCGAGGCGGTGCAGGAGCAGGTGGCGAAACTCGACTACGTCATCGGTTTCCAGGTAGCCAATGATCGCTCCTTTGAGCTCGCGAGCCGGGTTACCGATCTCGCCCCCGAGGGCATTTCGCACTGTTTCTTTACCAACTCCGGTTCG
>CAZFVT010000138.1:0-254 GCA_964522355.1 uncultured Woeseiaceae bacterium
TGGCCGGCCCGTGGAGGCCCGCCGTAAGGGGGTGAGTGTGGGTAATCATCCTGCGTCCACGAAGCGGGTGCAGACTCGATTCTCGCGCGAGGAAATCGAAGCGTTTGTCAGCGGCATCAAGGATATCGATCCGTCGAGACGGTAGCCGGGCCGCGTAATTTTCTGCGGGCAGCATCGGTCTGGTAGGGCAATGGGCACAGGCGCCCCGTTTACCTGAAGGAACAAGTTATGAAGCCAGCTAAAGCCGCGAATGG
>CAZFVT010000138.1:264-3731 GCA_964522355.1 uncultured Woeseiaceae bacterium
TATGAAGGCCGCCATTATCGCAGGCGCGCAGGTCGCCGTTGCCGCAGCATCGTTGTTACTGGTTTCGCTGGCTTTCGCCCAGGCTGAGAGCCCAAGTGACGGTGAGGTTCGCAAAAGCGGGGATAGCTTCCTCGCCTGGGACGGCGCTGCATCGGAGTGGGTGGGGCCGGAGATCTTCTGGCAGCGCTATGCCGATCGACGCGGTGGCCTGACCTGGGGGCGTCGAACGGAGTATCCGCCTTACCATGAGGTTAACGAGCTCGACACCATGATCATCGAGCTCGACAGTGGCCCCTGCCTCATGGAGTTTTTTCATACCCGGTGGCGCCGAGCCAATGACGTACGGCGCTGGGATGACGCGTTCAATGCCTACGCCGGCTGCCCGAACGTTTTCGACTAGATTCCCGCGCTTAGACGGTTAATCGGTACGGCCAGCAGGGGGCAGGGAGAGCGCCGCAGGACCTTGTCGGTCGTACTGCCACGGAGCGCATCGAGTATTCCGTCGTGGCCTGCGGTCGCCATGATGATCAGGTCCGCCTTCTCACGTTCGGCCGCGCGGATGATCTCATCCGCCGGTTCTCCCTTTGCGCTCAGCCTGCGCCAGGTCCATCTGTCACCCTCCGGGAGGTGTTCGACGCCTGGCGGCTCGTCGCCAACATGCAGCAGCAGGATTTCTGTGTCGCCATCCCCCAGCACGTCGGCCGCCCTGCGCGCGAACTCCAGCGCCGCGCCCGGATCCGGCTGTCGGTCGACGGGCACGAGAACCTTATTGAGCTGGATGTCTCCATCCTCCAGCGACACGATCCCTCGTTCGACAGATTCAGGTACGAACAGCGTCATGCTGTTGGTGCTTTGCGCCATTGACTCCGCGTCTGATCGCTCCAGCCAGCGGGCTACTCCCTGACGGCCCTCGGTGGCAAGTACCGTCAGGTCGCTGGGGTTCGTCTCGCTGTACTGTGCAATGGCGTTGCCGGGGTTCCGGCTTTTAATTGCCAGCTTGCGAACGCGCACCTGCAGCGCTTTAAACACATCGCTTTGCTCGCTGCCGGCATCCAGCAGGCCCCAGCGCTCGAGGGTCTTTCGGACGGGCGGAAAGCGCGACCATTTGATCTCGGACTCCGACTCTGGCCCTACATGCAAGATCGTGAGCTCCGTCTGGCGTAGCAGGGCAATCGCCAGCGCGTGGGCGAAAGCGCGGTTCGACGCTGCGGAAAAATCGGTGGGGTGCAGTACGGACTGTACAAGTGGCTGCGAGCTGTCGGTTTGTAGCTTCACGTTGCGGGCTTTTTGTCACGCTGGAGGCGCCGCATTGTAACCTCCTGCAAGCAAATCACGGCGAAAAAAAACGGCCCCGTTCGGGGCCGTAATTCTGTAGTGCTGTGATGCGTCGACTAGACAGCCCGGAGATGGGCGTGTCGATCGGCTCTGCCCTTGGATTGTTCCTCCGGCACCTGCCAGTCTTCCGGCATGTGGGAGAAGTCGAAAAACGGCTGCGTGTCGCCGTCGTCGATCGCATCCTGAACCTGCTTGTAGAACTCGCCACCGGCCTTGTCGGAGAAGGTGATTTCGACCTTGCGCTTCTCACTGTCAGTACGCGGACGCTCGCAATACTCCGGGAACGTTGCCTCTCCGGCGTGGCCTGATGCATAACCTTTGGCAAACATCTGCTTGAGGATGCCAAAGCCGTCGTCCTGGACCAGGACGCCGCCGCGCGGATGTCCGCCCAGTGATTTCATATGGGCAATGAAGTTGTCGAGGTTGTGGCAGTCATAGGCGACGTGCTGGCAGGAATGATCGCCGTGCTTCTCGACGAAGTTCGTAACCTGGGATTTCTCGGCCCGGTCGATGCCCTCGATCAGCGCGATGCCGAACTCGCCAAAGTCGATGCACCAGATTTTCATGCTGCTGTTCGGATCTCCAGGGCGCGCGTCGTCAATACGCTTGATCAGGGTGCCGCCCTCGACCTCAATGTGGAACCACGCCCACTTTTCGATGCTGCCCTTTTCAACGGCATAAGAGACGTGATCGATTTTCTTCAGATGAGACATGCTGAGCTCCCAGGAGTAAGTTTGGATAAGCAAATTATAGGAGCTGTCAGTGAAAGTTACCCTGCAAAACGAGCGTGAATTGAGTCATAATCTGCAGGAAAAATGCACTAGATATACTATAGTGGTAAAAAACCTGCGTTATATTTGTTTTGTCAGCAGGAAACGGGTTTTCGTCGTTAGCCCGCGGCCGGGCGAATCGGCTGACGTGGTCACCGGCTGATCCGTTAGACTCGGCTCCGAGATTTTGCCCTGGCGATAGTTCTTGCTCCGATTTCTACGCATCTACCTCGTTCCCGGTGCCGTCATGCAATCCGTCATGATTGGTGGCGCCTACGGCACGGGTCAGGAGATGACGGAATACTTCACCCGCTACGGTATGGGTGGCGGCCTGCTCGGGCTCACGGTCACCGTAGCCGCCATCGCCATCATCTTTGCCTTTTCTCTCGCGATTGCCCACGAGTTCCGCGCCTACGACTATCGTCGATTTTCGAGGGTTCTCCTCGGACGGTTGTGGTTTCTTTACGAGATCTGCGCGGTCATTCTCGTGTTGCTGGTCCTGGCGGTGATTACGGCAGCCGCCGGAACCATTCTGGCCGATGAGTTTGGCTTGCCGCGAACGGTCGGAGGTGTCCTGGTGTTTGTTGCCGTCGGACTGCTTATCTATTCGGGCCGGTCGTGGGTAACGACAATTCTCGCGTTCTGGAGCGTGCTGCTCTACGCGGTATTCCTGTCGTACCTGCTGGCTGTGTTCCTGACTCTTGAGCCGACCGGCGAGGGCGCCCTGATGACGGTCCATGACGGCTGGTTCGGCAGCGGGCTCAACTATACGTTCTACAACGTGTCAGCGATTCCGGTTGTCCTTTACGCGGCAATGGCTATCGAGACGCGTCGACAGGCCATTCTCGCGGGCATTGCCGGTGCGTTTATCGCCGTACTTCCGGCAGTCATGCTGCACCTGAGCTTCGCCGTCGACTACCCCGGAATTCTCGACGCGGAGCTACCGGTCTATGCGTTGCTGGGAGTCCTGGACATCTATGCGCTCAAGATCGCTTACATCTTCATTATCCTGGGCACCTTCATCGAAACGGCTGCCGGCAACATCCAGGGGATCATCGAGCGCATTGAGGGTTCGCTCTTCGAAAGACGCGGAACAGGACTCAGCCGATTCGCTCATGCCCTGATCGGTGTCGGTATCGTTCTGGCCGCCATCCTGCTGTCGACGGCCGGCATCGTGGCGCTGGTCGCGCAGGGGTATGGCACCATCGCCTGGGGTTTCCTGCTGTTTTATGTCGGGCCGCTGCTAACGGTCGGCCTGTACCGCCTGTATGTTCAGGCACCGCCTCAAAGGGAGCAGTAAGACCATGGCCGAAGAGCTTCTCTATCACACCGTAGGCAAGGTCGGGGTCATCACGCTGAATC
>CAZFVT010000138.1:3750-8369 GCA_964522355.1 uncultured Woeseiaceae bacterium
CAATGCGTTGACTCGGGAGATGATTGCCGGGCTGCGCGATCGGCTGAAGGCCGTGGAGGCCGAAGACGAGGTTCACGTCCTGGTGCTGACCGGTACGGGTCGGGCATTCAGTGCCGGCATTGATCTGGGTGAGACCAGCGAAGACCTGGACGTCAACCCGCAGGCCGCGGATGCCAATCTCGAGGTCATCCAGGAGATAACCCGCGCTCTCATGCGGCTGCCGATTCCGACGGTCGCCGCGCTCAACGGGCTGGCGGTCGGGATGGGCTCGGAGATCAGCATTGCCTGCGACATTCGACTGGCCGCGGAGAGTTGCTACCTGTGGTTCTCCGAAGCGCGCCGCGGACTGTTCCAGTCCAACGGCGTCATGTACCTGTTACCGCGCCTGATCGGCCACAGCCGGTCTATCGAGTGGATGATGTCAGCCCGGAAGATCCCCAGCGAAGAGCTGAGAGCGTCGGGGCTGGTCGCGGCGGTGTACCCGGACGAAAAATTCCAGGAAGAGGCGATTGCCTATGCCGAGCGCATCGGCATCAACTCTCCCTTAAGCCTGAGGCTGCAGAAGCAGGTGGGACAGGCGGCTTTCGAAGCCGACTATGAGGCGGTTATGAAACTTGAGGTGGAGGGTATGCAGGAGACCATGGCCTCGGACGATATCCATGAAGGTCTCAGGGCGTTCGCCGAGAAGCGAGATCCGGAGTTCTAGGTGATCAACGAAACCCAGCCCGACACTGCGGCGATGAACGAGACCGGAGGTCTTAAGAATGCAGAGCCGATCATCCGCATTCGCGGCCTGGACAAGGTCTACCCCGGCGGACACCAGGCGCTTAAACCCATCGATCTCGACATCCATCGCGGCGAGATTTTCGCCTTGTTGGGACCGAACGGGGCGGGCAAGACCACCCTGATCAGCATTATCTGCGGCATCGTCAACCCCGGGGGTGGCACGGTCGAGGTTGCCGGTCACGACATTCGTTCGGGTTATCGCCAGACGCGCGCCTTGATTGGCCTCGTCCCACAGGAACTCACGACCGACACGTTCGAAACGGTCTGGAGTACGGTCAGCTTCAGTCGTGGATTGTTTGGCAAAGCGGCTGACGATGCGCATCTCGAACGGGTGCTGCGTTCCCTGGCGCTGTGGGAGAAAAAGGACAGCCCGATACTGACCCTGTCCGGCGGGATGAAGCGACGCGTGCTGATCGCAAAGGCGCTCGCGCATGAGCCGGAGATTCTGTTTCTTGACGAGCCGACGGCCGGTGTCGACGTCGAGCTCCGTCAAGGCATGTGGGACGTCGTCAACGAGCTACGCCAAAAGGGCGTCACGATCATCCTGACGACCCATTACATCGAAGAGGCCGAGCAGATGGCGGACCGAATCGGTGTGATCAGCAACGGGGAACTGGTGCTCGTCGAGGAAAAGCATCGCCTGATGAACGATCTTGGACAGAAGCAGCTGCACATTCACCTTACCGAGTCGTTGACGGAGCTGCCCGCAAGGCTGAGTGCCTTGGGTCTCGTGCTGTCTGACGACGGCCAGGATCTGACTTTCACGTTCGATTCGCAGGCCGATCGCAAGGGCATTACGGCGCTGCTGGCGGCCCTCGGCGAGGAGGGGATTTCCTTCAGCGATCTGAGCACAGAGCAAAAATCGCTGGAGTCCATATTCGTCGATCTCGTCAAGCGGGAGTCAGCATGAACTATCGTGCGATCAGGGCGATTTACCTGTTCGAAATGGCACGGACCCGGCGCACGCTGTTCCAGAGCATTGTCTCGCCGGTCATTTCGACCAGTCTGTACTTCGTGGTGTTCGGCTCGGCGATAGGGTCAAGGATTACCGAAATAGACGGTGTGAGCTACGGGTCGTTTATCGTGCCCGGCCTCATCATGCTGTCGCTATTGACCGAGAGCGTGTCGAACGCCTCTTTTGCGATCTATTTCCCGAAGTTCTCCGGAACGATCTACGAGCTCCTGTCGGCGCCGGTCTCGGTCGTCGAGGTGCTGATTGGCTATATCGGTGCGGCCGCCACCAAGTCCATTATTCTCGGCTCTATCATCCTCGCAACGGCCACCCTGTTCGTCGACATCCAGGTTGCGCATCCGGTCTGGATGGCCCTGTTCCTCGTGCTTACCGCCGTCAGCTTCAGCCTGTTCGGTTTCCTGCTGGGCATCTGGGCGGACAACTGGGAAAAGCTGTCGGTCGTGCCGACGCTCATCCTGACTCCTTTGACGTTTTTGGGCGGCAGTTTTTATTCGATTAGCATGCTGCCGCCTTTCTGGCAGACGGTCACGCTATTCAATCCGGTCGTCTACCTGATCAGTGGCTTTCGCTGGAGCTTCTACGAGAATGCCGATGTGGCGGTGGGCCTCAGTCTGGCAATGACGTTGATGTTCCTGCTGATTTGCCTGGCCGCGATCGCCTGGATTTTTCGTACCGGGTACCGATTACGTTCTTAAGCGCTGTTGCTGTGGGGGGGCTTACGATGGCCAGACTTGCACCGTGTTTCATAGTAGTCACCTGTTTACTGTTTGGCTGCGGGCGATCGGCATCGCCACCCGCTGCTCCGGCAGAAAGCGAGTCGGCTCCCGCGGCGCCGGCGACGGTTCTTCCGGCATTGCCGGATGGCGTGCAGGCACTTTCACTTCTCGGCGAGGAGCTGCGTTCCGCGGCGCCGTCACAGTCGCTCCTCGATAACCTCGCGGAGGCGCGAGGGAATTATGAAGCGGATCCGGATGATGCTGACAACATCATCTGGCTGGGCCGTCGGATCGCCTACACCGGCGACTATCGCGGGGCCATCGAGGTGTTTAGCGAGGGCATAGAAAAGCACCCCGAGGACGCGCGCATGTACCGGCACCGCGGCCATCGCTACATCTCGGTCAGAGAGCTGGATCGGGCCGTCGCCGACTTTGAGCGGGCGGCAGAGCTTATCGAAGGCACCGAAGACGAAGTTGAACCCGACGGGGCGCCGAACCCGGCAGGAATCCCGGTAAGCACCCTGCATTCCAATATTCGGTATCACCTTGGCCTCGCCTACTATCTGCAGGGCGATCTGGAGAACGCGCTCAGAGTCTATCGACGCGCCCTGGATGAAACCCCGAACGATGACATGCGCGTGGCAACGACGCACTGGACCTATATGTCGCTGAGGTTGTTGGGGCGGGACAAGGAGGCGGCACAGGTCCTCGAGACCATTCAGCCCGAGATGAACGTGATTGAAAGCATGGCTTATCACCAGCTTTGCCTGCTCTATAAGGGTGAAGGTGAGATGAGTACGGCGCTGGGCGCCGGCATAACGCCGGCGGGTGGGGATTCCGCGATGTATGGCGTCGGCAACTGGCATTTCTACAACGGCCGGACGGATGAGGCGAAAGTCATGTTTGAAAGAATGATCGCGGAAAGCGGCTGGGCGTCGTTTGGTCGAATTGCCGCCGAGTCTGATCTGTCCCGCAAGTTCTGAGCGTAGGCCCCCGCCGCGATTGAACTCGCGGTAGCCGTAATGGGTCCGAACCTGTAAGTCTCGATAACTCTGGGGGGAGGGCGATGACTGCGAACGGCAAGGGCCTCAGGCGCCGCGATTTTCTGTTGGGTATCGGCAAGGCTGCCGGCGGATCGGCAATGCTTCGGGCGATGCTGGCCATGGGTATCAGCAGTTCGCTTGTGAGCTGCGGCGGGTCATCCGCGGCTCCTGTCGCCAACAACCCGCCGTCCACGCCCCCGCAGCCGAACCCGATTCGTTCTCCTCGTCCGGGTGACTGGCCGACTAACGCTGGTGCCGGACGGCGGGTCGCGATTCTCGGCGCGGGTATTGCAGGCATGACCGCGGCGCTCGAACTACGCCGACTGGGATACCAGTGCACGGTACTTGAAGCCCGGCCGGTGGCGGGCGGTCGCAATCGAACGCTGCGGGGCGGCGATCTCGCCGAAGAAACGGACTCCAGTCAGACCTGCCAGTTCGATGCCGATCCGGATCTGTACTTCAATCCCGGCCCGGCCAGAATTCCTCACCATCATGACCTGTTGCTGGGCTACTGCCGGGAATTCGGCGTCGCGCTGGAGCCCTTCATAAACCAGAATCAGGCGGCCCTGCTGCATGCGCCCGGCGCTTTCGGTGGCCAGCCGCAGATTGCCCGACGGGTGGTTGCCGACCTGCGGGGAAATCTCTCCGCCTTGCTGGCATCCGCCGTCAACCAGGGCGCGCTTGATCTCGAACTATCGGCGACGGATCGCGTGAACGTCTTGCGTACCGTCCGATCCCTCGGCGATCTGAGTTCAGGTCTTATTTATGTGGGATCTGAGCGTGCCGGCTTTCCCGGGCAGGAGAACGGCGGTAGCCGCCTGCGCGGAGATCCACTTCCGGAACTGGATTTCAGCGAGTTGGTGAATGAGGCATTTTTCCAGTCGCGCATTGATTTCTTTGAGGGCCTGAACCAGCAGCCCACCATGCTGCAGCCGGTTGGCGGCATGGACCGGATCGCGGTTGCCTTCGCCGCTGCCGTTGAGCCCGACGTCATTTATGAGGCGGAGGTTACGGAGATTCGAAAGACCGCGGATGGCGCGACGATTGGCTACCGGGATCGTTTCGGAACGCTGCAGTCGCTGGAATCGGACTGGTGTATCT
>CAZFVT010000139.1:0-8356 GCA_964522355.1 uncultured Woeseiaceae bacterium
GCGCTGCCGGCGGTCTTGATGCTGGCCGCCCTGGCAAGCGCGGCCAGCAGCGACGCGGCGTCCGGTCACTGGCTGGTCTTTGCCGCCAAGCAGATGGGCCTCGGACCGGTAGCGGGTGTCGCCGTGGGTTTTCTTGGTGCGCGGCTGATTGACAGGGCGGCCACGCGTGGATGGGCGACAGCGCCGTTCCAGGGCGTCGGAATCCTGACCTTGTCCGTGTTTTCCTATGTCGTCGCTGAGCTCATCGGCGGCAATGGCTTTATCTCCGCTTTCGTCGCCGGGGTCGTACTCGGCAACTCCGTCCGGAATGAATGCCACTTTCTCTTCGAGTTCATGGAAAGCGAGGGTCAGCTGCTGACGTTAATCACCTTCCTGGTGTTCGGCGCCGCGCTGCTGCCAGAGGGTCTCTCGAGCCTGCAAGCGGCTCATGTTCTCTACGCGGTGCTGAGTCTCACCGTCATACGCATGCTGCCTGTCGCTGTCTCCCTGATCGGCTCGAAAGTGCAATTGCCGACCTGCCTGTTTCTTGGTTGGTTCGGGCCGCGGGGGCTGGCTTCGATTTTGTATGTCTTGCTGATCCTCGACGAATCGGCGGTGCCGCACCGCGACGAGATTCTCTCGGTGACCGTGATCACCGTGGGCTTAAGCATCCTGCTGCACGGCGTGACGGCAGGACCGTTTGCCCGGATCTATGGCCGATTTGCCGACGGCATGGGGGATGGAAAGGAGATGTCACCCGTACCCGACATGCCTTTGCGCGCGGGAGCGAAGTCGGCAACGACCGACCGGTAGGCCGATCAATCGAACCAGGGTCAGGCGGCCGACGCCCGGAGTTTCTCTGCCAGTAGCGCTTCCAGCGTGATCTGATCGGCGACAAAGCCACGGATGCCTTCCGCCAGTTTCTCTGTCGCCATGGCATCGGCATTCAGCTGGTAGCGGAAGTCTGCTTCGTTGACGAAGTCGCAGTCTGTGTAGTCCTCGCGCGCGTCGGGGTCCAGCACACGCGGCAGCTTGTCCTCGCTGGCGGCCAGTTCTTCAAGCAGGGCAGGGGCAATGGTGAGCCGGTCGCAGCCGGCCAGCGCACGAATCTCGTCGGCGTTACGGAAGCTCGCACCCATGACGACGGTCTTGAAGCCCTTCGCTTTGAACAGCCGGTAGATGTTCCGGACTGACTGTACGCCCGGGTCTTCTTCAGCCGGGTAGCCGTCGCGGCCTTCCGCTTTCTTATACCAGTCCAGGATTCTGCCCACGAACGGTGAGATCAGGAATGCTCCTGCCTTTGCGGCGCCTACCGCCTGAACGGTCGAGAACAACAGGGTCAGGTTGCAGTTGATTCCCTGCTTCTCGAGGATCTCCGCGGCACGGATGCCCTCCCAGGTGGATGCGAGCTTGATGAGGATACGCTCGCGATCGATCCCGGCTTGCGCATACAGATCGACAATGCGCTGCGCCTTGCTCACCGACGCCTCGGTATCGAACGACAGCCGTGCATCGACTTCAGTGGATACACGGCCGGGGACCAGCTTCAGGATCTCGCAGCCAATGTCGACCGCGAAGCGGTCGGCAAGCTCTCCAACGGCATCAGCCGGGCCGCTTTCGCGAATCGATGCTGCGGCCCTGTCGATGAGCTCTTCATAGCGGGGCAGACGAGCCGCTTTGAGCAGCAGCGAGGGATTGGTCGTTGCGTCGACGGGCTTGAACTGCGCAATCGCATCAATATCGCCGGTATCGGCAACGACGTCCGTCATGGCGCTGAGCTGTTCGAGTTGATTCATGGTTGGCTTCTTCCTGTCAAAAGATCCCGTTATCCAACAACGGATCCAAAATGTTGTAAACGTTTCCTGATTTTGGCCAGATCCGGGCCGTTTTCGAGTTTGGATTCACATTTTGCACTACCACTCTAGCAATAATCCTAAGCCTGCAGTGTTGCGATTCATCGAGATTATTTTCTGAAATTTAAGCTATTTAAAACAATACGTTATGAGTCGGTAGTCTGCCGGACCCGTAGGCATGACGGGTTCGCTCTTGCCCGGTATGAGGTACCGCCAGACCTGGACATCCGCCAGTTGACTTTGTAAACGTTTACATCAATACTCCGTCAAGAACGTACTCAAAGCAAGATATCCGACTGGGGGGATAACTACTCATGACGCACTCGAAAGATGTCGCACGCGCCGTTTCTGCGGCGCTCGCAGCCGCCACGCTGCTACCGGCAGCCAGCGCGCTGGCGCAAAGCGCCGATGTTATTGACGAAGTGGTGGCCGTGGGTATCCGCGGCTCGCTGACCAACGCCGCGGCCATCAAACGCAACGAATCCGGCGTGGTTGATGCCATTACCGCTGAAGACATTGGCAAGTTTCCGGACACGAACCTTGCCGAGTCCCTGCAGCGCATACCCGGCGTTTCCATCGACCGCCAGAACAATGAGGGCAACCAGGTCTCGGTCCGCGGACTGGGCCCGAACTTCAATATGGTGACCCTGAACGGTCGGCAAATGCCGGTGACCTCGTCTCCCGAGCAGGAAAGCATTGCCTCGGCGACCCAGAGTCGCGCGTTCAACTTCGCCGAGATCGCCTCCGAATCGGTCGTCGGCGTGAACGTCTACAAGACCGCAAGGCCGAACATTCCGTCAGGTGGTATGGGCGCCACGGTCGATATCCGTACCGCCCGTCCGTTCATGTACGACGAAACGACTATCTTCTTCAGTGCGAAGGCGGTCCACGATTCATCGGTTGAGGTCGGCGACGACATTACGCCTGAAATTGGCGGCATGTTCGCCACCAAGTTCGCCGACGACCGCGTCGGCATCCTCGCCAACGTTTCCTACGCGAAACGCGACTTCAGCGAACTGTCCACGCACACCGATGGCTGGCTCCGGGATACGCCAAAGGCCTCGCCCACCGACAACGACGGGCCCTACGAATTCTGGTGTGGCGACGCGAGCTCGCAGTGTAACGGGGCACCCTATGTCTATCGGCCGGTGACGCAGATCTCCGAGATCCAGCACAACGAACGCACCCGTACGAACGCGCAGTTCGTCGCGCAGTTCGCGCCCGTCGACGAGGTCGTTATTACGCTTGATTACGTGCTGTCACGATTTGAGCGACTCCAGGATCGCTACCAGACGGGCCTGTTCGGTGTTGTTGCGCCCGGCGTATTCAACACTCGTTTGACGGAGAACTTCACGGTACAAAGCGCCAGCCGCACGAACACGGCGGCCGACGCGATCGTTTATGAGAACGAGCTGCAGATTGAGAACGACTCTTTTGGCCTGAACATCGACTGGCAGGCCGGTGATGTGGTTAGCCTGACCTTCGACGCTCACCATTCGGAGGCCGTCAGCCAGCCCGGTGGTGAAATCAACGACAACACGCAGCTGCTCCAGGGGCCGCTGGGCATTGACTTCGATCTGGCCTATCGGCCCGGCGGCGTCGACATTGTTGTCGATGACTCCGGTGCGTTCCGAGGCCAGGATCAGTTCGGACAGGGCGAACCCCGCCCGGGTGTGGACGAGTTCCAGGACGTCGACGGTTTCTCGCCGCTCGGTTCCGTAATCCGAAACATCGCGATCGAGAATGAAATCGATCAGTTCCAGTTCGCGATGAACTGGGATTTCGAAGAAACGGTGCTGACCGCCGGCGCGTCTTTCACCGACTACCAGGTATCGACCAACGCAATATCGAGCGGCTTTGTCTTCCAGGACCTCAGGGACTGCGTGGGCTGTGAAGACGTCCTGTCGCGGGACATGATCAACGCGCCCAGCGGCTTCGACGTCGTCAACCAGTTCCCGGTTAACGCATTGGTCGAGCAGACGTTCCCCATCCAGATCGACGACATTCTTGCGAACTTCCCGCCGACCTTCTTCGGCGCCTCCGAAGAGTCGCTGGCGCTGTTCGTCAATCTTGAAACCAACTTCGATGTCGGCGGAATCCCCGGCCGGATCTCAGCAGGTCTGCGCTATGAGACCACGGACGTAACGGGATCGGCCTTCCAGACGTTCCCGACGGCGCTGCAGATCACGACGTCGACCGAAGGGCAGGTCATCTTCGATCCGGACGCGGTGCCGGAGTTCTTCGAAGTGGACGGTGATTACGACATCTTCCTGCCCGCCGTTGATTTCCAGCTCGAACCGACGGATAACCTGGTGACGCGGCTGTCCTACGGTAAATCGATCGCGCGTCCGGACCTCAATGCGCTGCGGCCGATCACGACGGTCAGCGACTACCGACCCGGTACCAGCACGGCGAGTAGCGGCAATCCCGATCTGAACCCCTATATCGCGGACAATATCGATCTGTCGTTCGAGTACTACTACGACGACGGCAGCTACGCCGCCCTCGGCTTCTTCTACAAAGAGGTTAACGACTACATCGCGACGGACGTTGAAAACGACGTCATCCTCGACGTCAACGGTGACCCGTTGCTGGACCCGCAAGGCCGCTTCGACCCGACGCTGATTCCGTCCGAGCCAGTCATCAGCGAGCCCGGAGATCCGGTTGCGGTGTTCCAGGTTTCGCGTCCGCTGAACTCGCAGCAGCGCGCTATCGACGGAATCGAGCTGGCTGTCCAGCACATGTTCGGCGATTCCGGTTTCGGCGTGCAGGCGAACTACACGATGGTCAACAGCGACGCCGAACTTCCAGCAGCAGGCCATCCTTATCGGCCTGAGTGACTCGGGCAACCTGGTCGGCTTCTTTGAAGGCGAGCAGTTCGCCATTCGCGCCGCAGCAAACTGGCGCGAGGAGTTCCTGTTTGCCGAGAACCAGCTTCGAGCGACGAACGAACCGGTATACTTCGGTGAATACCTGCAGATCGATATGAGCGCATCCTACGCGCTGACCGACAACCTGACGCTCATCGGGGAGGTCATCAACCTGACCGGCGAAGATCAGACCCAGCGCGGCCGCTACCGTGACCAGTTCCTGTATGAGAACACGCAGGATCCGCGCTTCACGGTTGGCGTGCGGGGTAGCTTCTGATCGAGCTTCCGGTTGAGCAACCCGCTCGAGCCCGCGCCGTTGCAGAAGCGACGGCGCGGGATTTTGAGGTCAGGTCTATGAACACTGAATCATTGAAAGCCCGCTTCGACCGCGACGGCTACATCGTGATCGAGGATTTTTTTGAGCCGGCGCTCATGGATCACCTTGATGGGCTGATCCGCAGCTACTTCGGAGACAATCCGGATTTCTGGCACAACGACGAGTTTCTCGACAAGTCCAGGACCGAGGTGGTTCCGTGGTTTCCGCAGCGCGAAGGCGTGCGCGACTTCGATGCCGTTGAGAACGACGATCGGCTGCGCGAACTGACGGAGTCGATTCTCGGCGATGGTTGGTTGAGCCAGTACTGCATGGTGATGTTCTCGAAGCAGGGGACCGCCGGGCAGGCGTGGCACCAGGACTGTCCTCCGGATGACCCGCGAAAACACAATCTCAATCGGCTGGTGTACACGAGTGATATCACCGATGAGATAGGCGGTCAGACGGTCGTCGTTCCGCGTTCGCATCGCCGCGGACTATTGAGCGCTGGTGATCCGGTTGCCGAATTCGAAGACCAGGTTATCCTGCGGCCCCGAAAAGGCACGCTGGTCCTGCTCCACGGCCATACCTGGCACCGGGTCCTGCCGATTCACGGTCAATATCGTTTTTCAACGAACTTTCGTTCAGCGCCGGCAGGAACCCCGGACGACATCACCGACGTGTGCGTCTATCGGAATATGCGTTACCGGTTCTCAACCTCGAGCGTGATCGAGGAGCGGGCGAACTAGAAGCGTTCGCGGATCGCGTCCATGAGCGCCTGAAAGCGCAGGCTATCGGCCAGCGACACGATCTCTGATTCACGGCGGCCCGCAGCGAGATCTGCCATCACCGAATCAACCTGGTAGTTAAAGCCATTCGTACTGCGGCCGTCGTCGAAGCGATCGGTCATTTCGTCAAGCACCCAGAGCTGGCACTCGTTTGCGCGCCAGAAATTGGGTATCGCCACGTAACCTTCCTCGCCAACCACATAGGCCCAGTTGCGAAGCTTGGCCCGGTATGACGTACCGATGGTCGCCACGAAGTCACGGTAGTTAAGGGTGGCCACGACGTCATCCTCGACGCCGTTGGGCGCATGTCTGGATACGACCGAAATGCCCAAAGGGTCGTCGCTAGCGAACATCGCCGCGAAGGCCACCGGGTAAATCCCCATCTCAAGCAGGCAGCCGCCGGCAAGTTCGGCGTTGTATTCGCGTTTGTCGGGACCGTAAATCTGCGGATAACCAAAGTCGGCGTGGATGCGGACTATGTTCCCGATGCGGCCGTCATCAACCCACTGTCTGGCGGTTTTTACTGCCGGCAGAAACCAGGTCCACATCGCTTCCATCAGGTAACCCGAGGTTTGCCCGGCAATCTCGATAAGTTGCCGGCATTCCTCGGCGTTCACCGTCACGGGCTTCTCGCACAGCACCGCCTTGCCGGCGCGCAGGGCGTCGGAAGATTGCTCGAGGTGCAGGGTATGCGGGGTCGCAATGTAGATGGCGTCGACATCTGGATCGGCGTACAGCGCCTCGTAGCCTTCATGCGCGGAGGGAATCGCGTACTGGTCGGCGAAAGCTTTCGCCGAATCGCCGCTGCGTGCTGCGACGGCCTGGAGGACGCCGCCGTTGGTCGCGGGCATGTCCTCGGCAAAAGTGTGCGCGATGCGCCCGGCGCCCAGGATGCCCCAGCGGGTGGTGCCGCTCATGCCGGCGCTCCGGCGAGTTCGGTCTCGAGTTCCTCGAGCGACTTGCCGCGGGTTTCAGGCATTAACCAGCTCAGCAGAAGCAGAAAGACGACGGCGGTTGCCGAGAACAGCATGAAGGTCCCGGCGCTGCCGAGGGTGGCGAGCTCCCAGGGAAAGATGAACTGGATAAGCGAGGACACGCCGCTGTTAACGACACCCATGAGCGCCATGCAAACGCCGCGAATCCGGTTGGGAAAGATCTCTGAGAACAGCACCCACATCACCGGGCCAAGCGAGAACGCAAACGACGCGACGAAACCCATAATGCCAGCCAGCACGAGCGTTGCATTCATATTGACGGCGCTCTGGATGATGACCGCTTCGTTGGCCTTGAGTGCCGCTCGGCCGATGGCTTCCTCGACGGCTGCCTTGAACGCGATATCGCTCTCGAAACGAACGCCTGACAGCTGATCGAGCTCGGCGAGGTCGGCATCGGCGGAGATCGAAACCACCGCATCCTCCGGCAGCTCGTAGTAGGCGGTATGAAATCCCCAGGCCGAAATCGCCATGCTGATTGCCACACCCGCAAGGCCTGCCAGCATCAGCGGCCGGCGTCCGAGTCGGTCGATCAGCGCCATGGCGAGCACTGTGAAGACGACGTTGATGATGCCGACGTAGGTCGCCTGGGCGAATGCGGCATTCGTCCCAACGCCGCTCTGTTCAAAAATTGTTGGGGCGTAGAAGAAAACGACATTGATACCGCTGCTCTGCTGCGCGATACCGGCCAGCAGGCCAACGACAAGCACCTTTCGGAGCTCCGGCCGAAACATGTCGCGAATCTTCTCGGTCAGGCGGCTGGTTGCCTCGGTGGAGCTTGCGCGAATGTCGTCGAGCAGGGCTTCGATCTGTCCCGCTGGCGCGATGCGGGTGAGAATGCCTCGGGCCTTGTCGACCTGACCCTGGAGCACCAGGTAGCGTGGGCTCTCCGGCGCCATCAGCATAAAGAAGAAATAGGCGGCTGCCGGCATCGCCTCCAGTCCAAGCATCCATCGCCAGGCATAGACGTCGAGCCCAATCGACTGGACAAACGCCGAACTCGTCTGGCTCGCGCCGAGGATGTAGTAGTTGGCGAAGTAGGCGGCCGAGAAACCGACGACGATGTTGAGCTGGTTGATCGACACCATGCGACCGCGCAGACGGGCCGGGGCGATCTCAGCTATGTATATCGGCGCCAGCATCAAGGTGCCGAAGGCGAGACCACCGATGAAACGGGCCACGATCAGGGTGATGGCGTCCGGCGAAAAGGCCGAGGCCACGGCGGAAATCGTATAGAGCAAGGACAGCGTCAGCATGACTCGTTTGCGGCCGACGTAGTCGGCGACCGGACCGACGGTCAATGCGGCGATGATGGCGCCGAAGCTTGGCGCGCTGACGACGGTGCCAACCCACCATTCATTGAGATCAAACTCGGTCGTGACGAAACCGACGACGCCGGAGATCACGGCCGCGTCAAACCCGAACAGGAAGCCACCGAGCGAAATCACGGCGGCGTAGAAGACCGCGGTCCGGTCAGTTTTGCTCATGCGATTGCTTCCAGGCCAGCACGGCCTCGTTGAAGCGGCGCGCGATCCGGAGGGCGAAGCTCGAATCCGGCGAG
>CAZFVT010000140.1:0-8283 GCA_964522355.1 uncultured Woeseiaceae bacterium
TTCTCGCCAACCTTTGTGTCCGGCGACACAGACGGCGACAATCTGCTCGATCTCTGTGGTCGACGCCGGCGTGAGGCTTGTGCGAACGGCAGGCACATCGGGTTGCAGCCCCGACGTACCGCAACCGGCCAGCAACAGGCAGCCGAAACCGGTTGCCGCGATCCTCACCGTGGAGCAACCATCATGCGATTCTGTCGCCACGGCTGATTTGGCAAGGTGACGGGATTGTCCGGGCCCATTCTGAGCCGGGCGCGTTCCGGATCGTCACTCAGCGTTGCAAGCGCCGGGCAGTTCCCTGTCGCCCGGTAGGTGAGGGCGGCTGAGAGGCGATCTTCGGTGACGTCACCCAGCGCTCGGCTGAAGTCGTCCCCGACGACACAGCCGGGGACTTCGCTGCCTGCCGAGGTTCCCGCGGGGGAAGGAATGAAGCCGTCGGCGTAGTCGCCGAAGTTAGCGTCATTAACGCCGCGGAACTGAATCGTGAAATACGTCGTGCCGCAATTGTCCGTGCCGTAGAAGCCATAGGGCTTGCCGCAGGTCGTCGAACCGATCTGGATGACTTCGACACCAATGCCCCGAAGACCGTTGATGATCGCTTCACTGGCCGAGCAGGTGCCGCTGCCGGTAATGACGTAGACGCGCGACAGATCGAGAGACAGCAGAGACGTTCCTGCGGAAACCGAGAAGCCGAGTGTCTGCGGGTAAAAAGGCTCCGGGTCCAGGTCTTCTCCCGTCACCGGATTCGTGTTCGGGTACTTGTCGTTGAACTGCAGTAGCTCAAAGGTCCGGCCATTCGTCGCGACCGGCCCGGCGATCATGTACGAGAGCTGCGCTGCGATGGCCAGGAATCCACCGCCGTTATAGCGGAGGTCCAGCACGAGATCGGTAACGTTCAGGTCGTCGAGCTCTTGAATGGCGCTGACCAGCTGGGCTTCCGCCGTGGCGATATGGTCATTGAAGAGCAGGTACCCAACGTCGCCATTCGGCGCCGGCAGGGTTCTTACATCCAGCACCGGCTGTGAAGTTATCAGCTCCGAGCGAAGCGTCACGGTACGTCGGGTCCCGTCCGGATCGAGAATCTCGAAGTCGTGATTTTCTCCCGGCGCCGACGGGAACAGCCCGTCGTTCAGTGTGTCAACGTCGCTGCCGTTTGCCACGTCCACGCCATCGATCGTCAGAACCTCGGTTCCACGTACGATACCGGCGGCGGCCGCCGGTGTGCCGGGGTTGGTGTAGGCGACCACGATTTCCCGTGGCGGCGAGGCGCTGATGAGAACGAACTCGGCGCCGTAGCCGCCGCTGACGCCGGACTCCGACAGTGCGAGCCACTCGTCGGTATCGAAGGTGAAGTGGAAGTTGTCTTTCGGGCTGCCCGAGGCGGTGGTCGCCGTCGTCTTCAGCAGGTCAAAATACGCCAGCGTATCCGGGTAGAGCGACGGATCCCGATCAACGATCTCGCGATACCAGAGGTAGGTATCGTCACTGTAAGAACGCAGGAAGTTATTCTCGTCGAGGAACGAACCCTGCCGGTCTGGCCAGGGATTACCGTCCGGATCGTTGCCGCTGCGTGGGTTTTCGCACCGCGCCTGGAATTGCGCCGCCGGTGGAAATACGCCCTGGGTCCAGCTGCCGCCAGAGCCGCTGCCGCCACCGCCGCCGCCGATGCCGCCAATGATCGGTGATGCTTCACCCCCGCCACCGCCGCCACAGCCGGCGGTGAGCGCCAGTGCGGCCAGGGTTACACATCGGCCCGTTGCCAAAATCCGTTTCGCTCGCATGGTCACTCCTTGACTGACCTTCAGTGGCGCACCGCTTTCAGACCCGCTGCAACGCCAATCGTTCCAAGGCTCGATTCGGGATACTATACGAAATCCGCCCTGCCTCCCGCGCGTCGACAGGTCCCGTTTTCCGACAAGCAAGCGATTCGAGGATGGAACCGGCCAGCATCTCCATCGCCCGGCGTTTCTCGGGCCCGCCCAACTCCGCAAACGGTGGCTATACCTGTGGCCGAATGGCGGCATTTGTCGATAATCCGGCCGAGGTTACGTTGCATTTGCCGCCGCCACTGGAGACGGCCCTGGCGTTGCGGCAACGCGAGGACCGCGGCGTCGAACTCTGGCACGGCGATAAGCACATCGCATCCGGCAAGCCAGCGCCCTGCGACGTTGGCGCGATGCCTGTCCTGACATTTGACGATGCTGCTCTGGCATCGGAACGCACCTTTGACGTGCCCTTGCACAGGCTCGCCGGGTGCTTCGTTTGCGGACCCGATCGTGCCGCCGGGGATGGGCTGCGCATTCACCCGGGTCCCGTTGATCCGGACGATCATCACTGGACGGGTGTCGTCGCTGCTCCGTGGATACCCGACGCCGGTCTTGCCGACGACGATGGCCTGGTTCGCAGTGAATTTGTCTGGGCCGCACTCGACTGCCCGACGGCCTATGCCTGCAGCGGTCCGGACGGACTCCGGAGTATCCTGCTCGGCCGACAAACCCTGGAGATCCTGCGCCGGCCCGCCTGCCGGTCACGCTGCGTCATCACAGCGCGGCAAACGGCAGTCGAGGGCCGCAAGTTTTTCGCCGAGTCGGTGTTGTGCGATGACCAGGGCGAGCGGCTGGCGGCATGCCGGGCGATCTGGATAGAGGTATCGCCAGAGGTGCAGCGCGGTCTGGTCGCCTAGCGTTATCGACCCGTGCTGTTCGCTGTGCACAGGACCACGGATCGGTTCCATCGGATAACGGATCCGCCTTTGCCCGGGTGCTAAGATGCTGACGCCTACCCAGCGGGAGTTTTTCTTGAACGTTCGAATATCAATCCCTGTTTCCCGGATTCTTGCCGTCGCCGCGCTGGTGTTTTGCCTGTCGCAGAACGGGCTTGCTGCAGAACCGATTCGTCACACCGTGATGAGCGATGGACATCCACTGGCGCTTTGGGAGAAGCGGGCTGCTTCTGCCTCGGAAGCAATCCTGCTGGTGCATGGCCGTACCTGGAGTTCGCTGCCGGATTTCGATCTTCAGATTGAAGGCGAGGATTTATCGCTGATGGACGGCCTGGTCGAGAAGGGGTATGCGGTCTATGCGATCGACCTCAGGGGTTACGGCGAGACGCCCCGCGATGACAGCGGCTGGCTCACACCGTCAGGTGCCGCCGATGACGTGATCGCCGCACTGCGATTTATCGCAGGCGAGGACGACTGGCACCGCGCGCCGCACCTGTTCGGCTGGTCCATGGGATCCACAATTTCGCAGCTGGCGGCACAGAAGGCGCCGGAATCAATGTCCTCGTTGACGCTGTTTGGCTACTGGCACGATCCTGACGACCGTTTCCCGCCGGACGAGCCGGGCATCGAGCCCCTGCGTGAAACGAATACGGCTGAGGCTGCCGCCAGCGATTTCATCACCCCGGGTTCCATCAGCGACGTTGCCATCGACGGCTATGTTGAGGCGGCGCTGGCCGCCGATCCCATCCGGGTTGACGTGCGGTCGCTGGAGGATTACAACGCGCTGGATCCTTCGTTGCTGCGCATGCCAACCCTGGTGATTGCCGGCGAGTTCGATCCCCTGGCGCCGAGCGACAATCTGGCCAAGCTGTTTACCCGCATCGGATCCGGTCGCAAGCAGTGGGTCAGCGTACCAAACAGCGATCATGCTGCTTTTCTGGAAGCGCCCAGGGACTACTTCATTCACTCGCTTCATGCCTTTATCGAGGGTACTGGCCGCTAACACATGAAGACCAACGATTCGCAGGGACGCGAAATCCAGTCGGCAATCCTGCTTGAAGGAATTGGCCGCAGTTTTACCGAGGGTGACACCGAGCACCGCGTGCTGGATGCCGTATCGATGTCCGTCGCGCGCGGCGAGATGGTGGCATTACGTGGTCGCAGCGGTTCGGGTAAGTCGACGCTGCTGAACCTCGTCAGCGGTATCGATCAACCTGACAGCGGACGGGTCGTGGTCGATGGCATTGACCTAACGGCGCTGAGCGAGCGGGATCGGACCCTGTTTCGTCGCCGGCATATCGGTTTTGTCTACCAGGCGTTCAACCTCGTTCCTACCCTACCGGTAGCCGACAACATTCGCCTCGTTTTGGAATTGAACGGATGGGACGCTCGCGAGGCCGATGCCCGGACGGAAGAGCTGCTGCAGGCCGTCGGCCTTGGCGAGCGAGCGAAGAGCTTCCCGGACCTGCTGTCAGGGGGCGAACAGCAGCGCGTCGCGATTGCCCGGGCCCTGTCGCACCGACCTGCGCTCATCCTGGCAGACGAGCCTACCGGTAACCTGGATGAACGAACCGCGGACACGGTGCTGGCGTTGCTGCGGGGCCTCGTTCGGGATGCCGGCGCAACCTTGCTGATGGCTACTCACAGCAATGGCGTGGCGGCGAGCTGTGACCGGGTCTTCGAGGTCCACGATGCCGGCCTCTTCGAGACCTCGCCGACCTGAACGCCGGGCAAAGAACTCGCTGATGATCAGAGTCAGAACCCTGCATCGGGCAAGCTTCGGATTTTTGCTGAGGCACCCCTGGCAGCTGGCACTTGCCGTGCTCGGCATAGTCATCGGCGTCGCAGTCATGGTGGCTATTGATCTGGCGAATGCCAGCGCGGAGCGCGCGTTTCGTCTGTCGATGGACACCGTCAACGGGCGCGCAACTCACCAACTCGTCGGCGGACCGGCGGGCGTGCCGGAAACGGTTTACCAAACGCTTCGCGTCGAGCATGGACTGCGAAGCCTGGCACCGGTTGTGACCGGGGAGGCCGTCTTTGCCGGCACCGCCGTTTCCCTCCTGGGTGTCGACGTGTTCGCCGAAAGCGGCTTTCGGGATTACACCGCTGTCGTCGGCACCGCCGGTCAGGCGGAGCGCGGAACGGGCGCGACAATCTCGACAATTGCTGCATTGCTGACTCGCCCCGGTGCCGTTTTGCTTTCGCCTTCGGCGGCCGAAAACGCGGGCCTGGCAATCGGCGACGAGTTTGAACTCGATGTCGACGGTAATACCCGGACCGCTGTCGTTGTTGGTTTCCTCGGGAGTGGCGATGATGCCGCACTCCAGAACCTTATCGTTGCCGACATCGCCACGGCCCAGGCCTGGCTCCGGCGATCAGGTTACCTCTCGCGAATCGACGCGCGCCTGGAAGACGAGGCGTCTGTTGATCGGCTTCGGTCGCTGCTGCCGTCAGGTGTCGCCCTGTTGACGGCCGAGAGTCGGACCCAGCAAAGCACCGCGATCACTTCGGCCTTCATGACGAACCTGACGGCCATGAGTCTGCTGGCAATGCTGGTCGGCATGTTCCTGATCTACAACAGCGTCAGTTTCGCCGTCGTTCAGCGCCGCGGCCTGATCGGCGTGCTGCGCGCGCTTGGCCTCACTGAGGTCGAAGCCTTTCGATTGATTCTCTATGAAGGCCTAGTGCTGGGACTTGTGGGTTCTGCACTCGGACTGCTGGTCGGCGTCTGGCTGGGAGAACAGCTTATTGCGTTGGTGGCTCAATCGATCAACGACCTTTACTTCCGCGTAACCGTCACGGACGTGTCTGCGGAGCCGATGTCGTTGGCCCGTGGCGGGCTTGCCGGCCTTGGTGCGACGCTTATTGCCGCGGTGGTGCCGGCGATCGAAGCGTCACGCTACCGTCCCTCCCTGGCGATACGCCGATCGTCCATCGAAGCGCGCACCGGACGCGCACTGCCGCGCCTGCTGGCGCTCGGTGTCGCTACGATGCTCGCTGCGGGGGTGCTACTGATGCTCTCGGAAACGAGCCTGGTAGGTGGCCTGACGGCGCTGTTCATGCTGATTCTCGGCATCGCCGTTTGCGTTCCTATCGGCGTTGCTTTGCTTCTCAAGCCACTGGCGTTGCTGGCCTCGGCCCTGGGAGGCGCGACAAGCCGCATGGCGGTGGAGGGCATCGCACAGTCTCTGTCGCGAACCGGGGTTGCCATTGTCGCGCTGGCCGTCGCTGTTTCCGCCACGATCGGCGTCAGTCTGATGGTCGGCAGCTTCAGGCTGGCCGTCAGTGATTGGGTGAATAACACCCTGCAGTCGGATATCTACGTCGGCGTCCCCAGTGGCTCGCTGTCTCCGGAGGCCGTTTCGGCGTTAACCGCTGTGCCCGGCATTGCCGAGTACAGCACCAGCCGGCGAGCCTGGATTGAGGCGGAAACCGGGCGGACGCGAATCGCCGCGTTGTCCATGGTTAGCGGCAGCTATGCCGGTACCGAGCTGGTGGCAGGCGATGCGGAACGTGTCTGGCCGGCCTTTGATCGTGGCGATGGCGTCATTGTCTCGGAGCCCTATGCCTATCAGCAGGACGTCAGGATGGGCGACGAGGTTGTGCTCCTCACCAACAACGGCGAACGCGGATTTGCGATCCTGGGGGTTTATCGAAGCTACGAAGCCAACCAGGGTACCGTGCTCATCAGTCGTGCTGCCTACGATCTGCACTGGTCGGATCGCGGTGTCGACTCGCTGGGTTTGTACCTGGCTCCGGGCGCAGACACAGACGCTGTCGCGGACGAACTGCGAGAGGTTGGCAAGCGCTACCAGGCGATAAGGGTTGCCCGGAACGCAGCGCTTCGCGACGTTTCTCTGCAGGTGTTCGACCGGACCTTCATCATCACGAATGTCCTCTACTGGCTCGCGGTTATGGTCGCGGTTATCGGCATACTCGGCGCCATGCTGGCGCTTCAGCTCGAGCGCAGTCGGGAGCTCGCCATCCTGCGGGCTGTAGGCATGACCCCAGGACAGCTCGGCGGGATGGTGACCTTCCAGTCCGGACTCATTGGCCTGCTGGCCGGGCTGGCATCGGTGCCGCTGGGCATGGTCATGGCATGGGTGCTGATTCACGTCATCACTCGCCGGTCGTTCGGCTGAGCGATGAACCTGACCCTGGACGCCCCCGCGTTGGGTACTGCGCTATGGCTGGCGACCGGCGCTGCACTGGTCGCGGGCGTCATCCCGGCCATTAAGGCCTCGGCAAGCTCGCCGGCGGCGGCAATGCGCGAGGAGTAGACGTATGGGAAGTCTTCAACGGATTGGCATCATCGTGCTGGTCGCCGTTTTGCTGTCTGGCTGTCAGCCAGCTGCGAATAACGACGACGAACGTGGCGGGACGACCACCGGCACCGTGCCGGGAAGTTCAAGGCTGGCGGGCCTGTTGGGGGGAGAGGGCGAGCAGGGTTTCCCTCGCGCTTTCGAACCCATCGATTTCCAGTTTCCTCTGGACCATGGGGCACACCCGTCATACCGCAACGAGTGGTGGTACGTGACGGGCAACCTGGACACGCCGGAAGGGCGGCGGTTCGGCTTCGAGCTGACCCTGTTCCGGTTTTCGCTCGCCGTGAATCCGCCGGTTGCCGATTCAGCGTGGCGCTCCCGTCAAATCTATATCGGGCACTTCGCCATTACCGACGTAGCGGAAGAGCGGTTCTACGTCTCCCAACGCTATTCGCGGGGCGCCGCTGGCCTTGCCGGCGCAGAGTCTGCACCGCTTCGCGTGTGGCTGGAGGACTGGCAGATTGAGGCGCTTGGTTCCGCCGGCGAGCACCAGATGCCGTGGCGGCTACGAGCCAGGTCGGATGAAGCCGAGCTGGTTATCGATCTCGAGGCACTCAAGCCGCTGGTGCTGAATGGAGAGGGCGGCCTGTCACAAAAGTCCGCTGAACCTGGTAACGCGTCCTACTACTACTCGATGCCCCGCCTTGCAGCATCCGGCGAGCTGACGCTTGACGGGCAGTCCTACGAGGTGGACGGCCTGGCCTGGCTGGATCGGGAATGGAGCAGCAGTGCGCTGTCGGCAACCCAGGTGGGCTGGGACTGGTTCTCGCTGCAGTTGGACGATGAGACGGAGCTGATGTTCTATCAACTGCGCAACGCGGACGGCAGCATTGATCGCTACAGCTCGGGGACGTTTGTTCAGCGCGATGGCGTACCGATCAAGCTCTCGGTCGACGATGTCAAGTTGTCGGTGCTCGACTACTGGAGTAATTTACGGGGCGATCGATACCCGATCGCATGGTCGCTGGCCATTCCCTCTCTGGCGCTGTCGGTCGACGTCCGTCCGGTCATTGAGGACCAGGAACTGAGCACGACCGTCAGGTACTGGGAGGGTGCAGTGGACGTCAGCGGTCGCCGCGGCTCTGAGGATATTGACGGCCGCGGCTACGTGGAACTAACCGGTTACTCGAACTAGGGCTGAAGAACCTGACGTTTATCTAGGATCGACGAAACCGTGACAGAAAGCCCTTCTTCTTCTTGGGCTCGTCATCGTCCTCGATGTAGTCGAACTCAGCA
>CAZFVT010000141.1:0-8236 GCA_964522355.1 uncultured Woeseiaceae bacterium
CCATGGCGTTCCTCCCCATGGTGGATTTATCGTGCGAAATCCTGACCCGCAGAGAGCGCGACGAAATTCGGGGCTCGAAGCGAATCACGGCTTCCTTGACCGCGGCCTCAAGGAGACGCGGGTCCGTGCCCGATGCTGTTAGCCCGGTAATGTCGGGCATGCCGTAGTTCAGCACTGAGGATTGCACAAAGGGAAAGTCGTCAAGATCCTCGGTGGTCTCCAGGTGGCCGGTATTCAGAAGCCAGGCGAGGTCCCGAAGCACAGCTTCACGCAGGCGCTGTATGGACAGAACCCGCCGATCGCGAGACTCGGACTTGGATTCGGGAGCCCGATCCGTGAGTCGATCGAGCAAGGATGGCTGCAGTCGTTCCTGGGGGGTCAGCTCAGCCATCTGACGTCGGATCGGCGTCGGCGTCCCCCGCCGCATCCGGCTGATCGATGACGACATTCCTGACGTCGAGGATCGGGCACTCCTCGGCATCCGTCGCCAACATGCGTTGGCCCAGGCCTGTGTAAAAATCGTTGCCGTGATCCTCCCAGGTCGTCATCCGTCCGAGCTGTACTCGCGGATCATCGGACCCCTCTGACCCGGGGTAGCGAGCCGGTATCAGCGCAACCGCTTCACCGCCATTGGTCCACTTAAATTCGGCCGGCACCCAGACGAGATCCCGAAGGTCTTCCGGTTCATCGATGCGCATTTCCCAAACGTGATTGAAGGGAACCCAGAAGTATCGCCCGTTGATGATTGCCTCAATCATCGGCCCCATGCGACTGTCCGCGTCGGCAATCCATTCGAATTCCCGGTCATTCAACCGACCGGAAGTTGCCGGCGACAGTTCAAGCGCCTCACCGCGAAGATCTTCGCTCTGGGCAATCTCACCGGCGGCCGAGAGTTTCAAGGCTTCGAACAGCAGGGCAATCCACTGCTCCGGATCGCCAAATATCAAAGGGGTGCGTTTGCCGGCGAACACCTCTTCCCGCATCGACTCCACCGCGAGTGCCTGGCGATAGACCTGCGCCATGCCCAGGTTGGCCGCGTCCATCTCGCCGGCAACATTGAGCTGGGTCAGGGCGCGATCCCACTGACCGAGGATGCTCAACAACTGAAACAGGAACACGCGGTGCCGAGCCTCCGAGGGCTCGGCACGCACCTGGTCCTGAAGAGCGTTGAGAGCGGCGTTCACATCGCCCGCGCGTACGTGTTCCTGGGCTTCCACGTCCCTCTCCTGGTGTGGTTCTGTCTTGCGCAGCGCCCGAGAGCGCTACCGCCTTAAGCGTTCTTCGCGATGTCGTATTCGATTTCTACCGCACCGCCCGCCTTGGCACCCTTGTTGTCCTGCGGCTGGTACGAGTAAGCAAACTTCGCAAAGTTGACCGCGAAAGTTTCGATGACGTTCTCATCACCGCTGGCGCCGCCGGGCGATACCGACGTGATGATCAGATCGGTCATCGTGATCTTCAGGTAGTCGAGAGGCTTCTCGCCAGCTTTTCTCACCGTCAGTATGGCTTCTTCGAAGTGCTTACCGTTACAGCATGCGAGGGTGAGATTCGGCGATGCCGTATCGACGTACTTCACCATGGTCATATCCTGGACATCGACTTTGCCAGCACCACCACCGGTTCCCCGGTGAGTCGTGCCCTGCTGCATCATGCCCCAGGACCACGAGAGAAGCTGGATTTCGTCTTCGTGGCCTTCCACTGGAGATTCGCCTTTTAGATCTCCCAACTTCAGGAACGCATCAACCGCCATTATTGTTCTCCTAAGTGATTTCTACAAAACGAGGTTTCGTACAGTTAATCACGCGTCCGTGCGTCTTCTTCGTCACGCCGCCTGAGACGGCAACTTCGACACCAGCCTCAGTGACACGGTCAACCCTTCGAGCTGGTAGTGCGGTCTGAGGAAGAACTTCGAGGTGTAGTACCCCGGGCTGCCCTCCACTTCCTCGACGACGACCTCAGCCGCAGCCAGCGGCTTTCTTGCTTTGACGTCCTCGGAAGAGTTCTCGGGATCGCCATCGACGTACTGGAGAATCCAGTCGTTGAGCCAGCGCTCCATATCCGCGCGTTCCTTGAATGAACCGACCTTGTCCCGAACGATGCACTTGAGGTAATGCGCAAACCGGGAGCTGGCAAAGAGATAGGGCAGCTTTGCCGATAACGCCGCATTCGCGGTCGCGTCCGGGTTGTCGTACTCCGCCGGGTTCTGCAGCGACTGCGCGCCGATAAACGCGGCAAAGTCCGTGTTCTTGCGATGGATCAATGGCATAAACCCGGTCTTTGCCAGTTCCGCCTCGCGCCGGTCGCTGATCGCGATCTCGGTGGGGCACTTCATATCGACACCGCCGTCATCGGACGGGAAGGTATGCACCGGCAACCCTTCAACGGAACCGCCGGATTCAACACCGCGAATGCGCGTGCACCAGCCATACTCCTTGAATGCACCGTTGATATTTACACCCATTGCGTAGGCCGAGTTAGCCCAGGTGAACTTGCTGGAATCCGCGCCGTCGGTTTCTTCCTCGAAGTCGAATTCCTCAACGGGGTTATCCTTCGCACTGTAGGGCAGACGAGACAGGAAACGCGGCATTGCGAGGCCGAGATAACGCGAGTCCTCGGACTCACGCAGCGATCGCCATGCGGCGTACTCCGGGGTCGAGAAGATCTTCGTCAGGTCACGGGGATTGGTCAGCTCCTGCCACGAATCCATCTGCATGACCGAAGGATCGGCGCCAGCGATGAAAGGCGCGTGGGCTGCCGCCGCGATCTGCGCCATACCCTGCATGATTTCGACATCAGGCGCACTGTGATTGAACGCGTAGTCGCCTATCAGGCAGCCGTAAGGCTCACCGCCGAGCTGCCCATACTCTTCTTCATAGACTTTCTTGAAGAGCGGGCTCTGATCCCAGGCCGTTCCCTTGAATTTCTTGATGGTCTTGCCCAGTTCCTTTTTGGAAATCGGCATGAAGCGAATCTTCAGCATCTCGTCGGTTTCGGTGTTGTTCACGAGATAGTGCAGACCGCGCCAGGCGCCTTCGAGCTGCTGGAACTCAGGATGATGCAGGACGTGATTGACCTGTTGGGTCATCTTCAAATCGATCTCTGCAATGATGGCGTTAATCGAGTTGATCGCGTCTTCGAGGATCAGGTTCTCGTCGCTTAGCACCTGCTGAGCGAGAGTTTCCACCGCTGCTTCAACCTGCGCGGCCGCGCGGTCTGACTTGGGCTTGAATTCCTTCTTCAGAAGTTCGGAAAAGGAATCAACACTGAGTTCTTCGCCCGCCTGGGCTTCCTGTTCTGTCTGTTGTTCAGCCATCGGCTAGCTCTCCTCCGAATCTGCGGCACCATCGTCATCGGCCGCTTTTGACGCCAGGGCCTGCAGCAGCGTCTCATCCTGCAGCGCCTTCGTAATGAGCTCCTCAGCGCCCGCTTTGCCGTCCATATAGGTCACGAGATTGCTGAGCTGCGTGCGGGCATCGAGCAGCTTGTCGAGCCCCGCTACCTTGCGGGCGACAGCACCGGGTGAGAAGTCATCGAGGTTCTCGAAGGTGATGTCTACCTTGAGATCACCGTCGCCGGTCAGGGTATTCGGCACTGCGAAAGCCGCACGCGGCTTCAGCGCTTTCATACGGCTGTCGAAATTGTCGACATCGATCTCGAGCATCTTCCGATCGTCGACGGGAGGCAACGGATCTTCCTGCTTTCCGGCGAGATCAGCGAGCACACCCATCACGAAGGGAATCTGCTGCTTTTTTTCCGCCCCGTAGACCTCGACGTCGTACTCGATCTGTACGCGCGGGGCCCGGTTACGGGCAATGTTCTTTTGTGCACTCTTCTTGGCCACTATAGCCTCCCGGTTTTTCGTTCTGACTCAATCTGAAACTCGCGCTGGACGTCGCCACTACGAGTCGTTGTCCACCCCACCAATCATCTCTGCCTGAGACACGCCGTCCGGCGTCAGGTCCTTCAGAATCTCGAGGAAATCCTTGGCAATCAGGCGCTTGGCCCGCTGTAGAAGCAGCGGAACCGGACTCGACGGCTCGTTCTTGCGGAAATACTCGCAGAGCTTGTCGATGACCTTAATGGCGTCCTCGCGACTGTTTATCTCCCCGAGGCGCATCGCCTGTGCGGGTGCGCTCCCGCCCTCTGCACCAGCGTCTTCCTCATCGCCTTCTGTTTCGACCCCGCGGTTGCCGAGCTGCTCGGTCAGCACCCGGCGTACCTCTTTCATTTCAGCTTCGAGTGCCGAAAACTCGGGCGTGATCTCAATCCCGAGCTGCTCTCTGTAATAAGTGTCGATGGCCGATATCAGGTCGCGGCACCGATCGGCAGCGGCGGCCGTCGCCTGAAGCTCATCGAGATCACAATCCATAAAGGCCGCGTCAATGTGCGTCGGATCCGGCGTTTCCTCATCAGGACCCGGGCTGATCTCTCCATTTGCCAGGCGCATATCACGAAGGCTGAACTGCCCGAGCGCGCGCGACGACGCAAGCACCGCGCGAGAGACGCTGCCGACGACGCCGTCCTTGCTATTCAACGGTGCCAGGCTGTTGGCGCGGTAATCGGGGTCCTCGTCACCGTCTTCATCCACGAGCCGCGGATGTACATCGTCCCAGTAGGACGTGGACAAGCCATGAATGAGTGCGAGGCTCTCCGCGAAACCGGGGAAGCCGTTGAGGTGCAACTCGGCCTGGGCCAGGTGGGCCGCGACGCGCAAGTCCCGGGTTCGTCCCAGCAGCGCTACCGCCAGGTCGGCCACCTCGTTCCACTTGGGCGGCTCCGCCGGGATTTCCTTGTCACCCTCCATATGCTCGGGCTTCCCTTTGGCAACACGAACGAGTTCGCCGAACTCGCTGTCGTATTCGAGATCGTCACCGCAGGGAGCCTCATCCGAAATGGGCTCCAGAAGATCATTTACGTCGAACGTGGCCATAGGCTGTCGACTTTCCCCTAGTTATATATTCCAAGTCGTTGTTTTTGTTGTATGACTAAGACTGCTTTTTAGATGGGGCTCAGTAAGAATGAACCAATTCGTCGGATTGTCAATAGTTGGCGGCATTGAGAGGTCCTGCGCACAGGCTTTCGCTGCTGCGCCGAGCAGCCCCGGGAGTCTCTCATTCACTGGACTATGTAAATACCCGGGCCGGCGGGACAAACGACGACACACCGCGTAGTATCCAAAAAAAAAGAATTCCTGGGCCCGTCCGGGCTTAAAGGTCTTTCCAGCTCGGCTGCCTGCGATCGCAGATCGCCCTGTCAGCCCGCAATACTTTGGGGGTCACAATCGTGAGTAACTTGTCCGATCAGACGGAAGTCAGCTGCAACGATGGCAACTATGTCATTAATGAACGACTGGTCCGACGGATAATCGAGTCCTACTACCGCGCACGGGCGAATATCGACTTCAGCCGACGTGAAGATCTCGATACGGCGTGGTACGAGCCCGGGATTTCCGTGCTTTCCGTCGACTGGGAGAAGGCTCGCAGCTACACGCAGCTGCAGACGAACAGCAAGCTCTATTCGACGTGGATGGTATCGATGCCGACCATGCAGCCGCGCATCGCGGAGCTGCGCCGTATGCAGCGGGACACCGCGATCCTGATCGGGGAGTTCCGAAGAAAGTCCCGGGAACTGCAGCGCCAGAGTGCCGAAGCGCGACAGAAAATGGATTCCTTCTGGGGCGCGGCGACGACGACAGCAACGGTTGCGCGAGACATCTCCGCCACCGCCTTGATGGTCGGCAGCACGGTGCTCACCGGGGGAACAGCCGCAGCCCTGCTTTCGGCCGGCGCGGGGACCGGTCTTCGATTCACGGGGAAACTCCAGGACAGCCCCGGAAAATGGCAAAAGAATATCGGTGCAGCGACCGCCCAGGCGGTTGGCGATCTGATATTCACCGTCGTACCGGTGACTCGTGCCGGTGCCGCAATGCGTAATGCCCAGGGCACCCAAAAAGCGGTAATCATGTTTGTCGAAGCCAAATGGGACGTGGGCGTGTCGCTACTCGAGGGCAAAGAGGTCTCCGAGGCGCTGCTCGATGGCTCGATGAGCCTGTTGTTCTCCAGCGCAGGAAACACGACTGCCGTGGGCAAGGCGAAAGACGCTATTGCCGGAAAGCTCACCGGTTGGGCTTTACCCGTCATGATTCGGTCTACGGGCACAAAATCCGAAGGCATGCGCGCTGCGAAATTCATGGCCCGGACGGCTACGGGCCTTGCCGGTGGAAAGGTCAAGCAGGGCGCGACCTACGCTGCAAACGCAGCCCGAAACTACTCGCAGAGCTCGGGCGGTCAGATTTCCAGCTCAATTACGCACAAGAACGTCCACAGGAACGGACTCGACCATGCCGCAATCGTGGACCCTTGCCTGGTTGATCGAGCGGTGCGACGGGTGACGTAGTCCGACGCCCTCCGACGAAGCGACCGCCAACGACTCTTTTACTATCGGCATGGTCAGCAGTCCAAATGGCGCGCTACCCGCGCGATTCAGGTAGGCACCTCAACGCCGGATAACTCCAAGGAGGTACTCCTATGTCCACCGGCCGCAGGCTAAACGTCATCTCGATTCAGCTGGGCCAGCTGTTGAACCGGATCAACCATCGGCTGAACGCCGTTATGGTCAGCGACAGCCGCTCCATTGAGCCTCACAAAATCGCCAGTAGCCAACTGGTCAGCAATCTCGATGCCTGGCAGCGACAGCTCGACCTGACCAGACGAGAGCTTGACCGCATTGGCAGCACCCTGGACGTCAGGGAAAGATCGGTTCGAAGCGTGGAAAGATCGCAGCGCTTTCGCGAGCAGCAGTCGATAGACACGCTCAGCGGCCAACTCGCGAAGGTTGGGAAACAGGCGGCAACCGTGAGAGCCCGCCTGGAAGCGCTCATCGCTATGGTGTTGATCCCCGATTCCGTGGACACGATAAACCGAAGCTTCGAGCTGGTGTACTCGGCGAGCGAGGAGTTCCGGGAAATTTCGGAGATGCTGACAAAAGCGGAACGCGCCGGATCGATAGCGAGTCGGGAGGCAGCCGAGGTCCGAATGGTCATCAGCGAAGCGAGGCATGTCGTGCGACCTGCCAATCAGCAGCAGAACGGCGCTCCGGACTGGCTGCTGTTACTGACGCTTACCGCGCGGATTGCCCAGATGCTGCTGCTGGCTGCGTACCGACGCAAGGGATCGTAACTGACGACGAACAGGCTTTCGGTTTTTGGGACAGGAGGCTCCAGGGGCGGGCAGCTGTACTAAACCGGTTCGGGACTCGAACGATCGATCAGTCCGAAGCTTCTCGCCTGAACTCGAATCGACAGACACGCCCATCGACCGCCGCACAGCGCGTTTCGATAACCCGCAGGTTTTGATCCACGAGCTGTCTGTACAACCTCTCGAACACCGCGGCGTGCCAGTCGCACACCGGCGAGTCGGCCTGTTCTCCCTTAACGACGGGATTGTCTTCGATCTCGAAGACCATGGGACTCGTTGAGACGACCCGGAACCTGCCGGATCCGACAAACGTCCAGGCGTGTTTCTCAATGGCTCGCGCTAGCAGCGGCGCCGACATCGAACCGGGCATCAGGGTGAGCAGGCGTTGGGCGAAGCCGGGAATGCGGTTGGCGAGGATGTAATCCCCGGTCGCCAGTCCGGCACGTCGAGCCAGCGATCGCGCCGCGTCCGGTGCCTGTCTTCGCATCGCCTGGTGCAGCCTTGCGATCGGCAGCTCGCCGATCATCGACGAGCCGTCCGGCAGTTCTTCGATACCTGCGGTTCGCAGCAGTGCCTCTCGACCGGCCACGCCGAGATCGTCGTCCAGAACGGGCACGAGCTGCAGGATCGCGTTCGGCCCGATTCGAGCTTCGCCTGTCGGCGTCATCTAGTGAACCGTTTCTGCCGACCGGGCCGCCTTGTCATCCAGCTGCTGGTTGCCGCCGCCGCAGGCCTTGATCGCCTCTACCGGAATCTCGACGACGTCGACATTCTCCGCGGCGCGCTGCGCGCGTTTGCGTGCCGCTCGATCCTGGGCAGATTCCCAGTCGTCGAGCTGGGCCCGGGCGATCTTGCGGCTGCGATCGAACTTGAAGTCGACCGACTTCTTGGTCTGCGGCCCCCAGTAACCGACCTTGCCGAGATCATAGAACGTGCGCTGGAAGCCGGCTTTCAAAAAGGCCTTGAGACAGCCGAGCAGGTATCGCCGCCTGAATCCGGTGCCTCTCCATGGATAGTGGAACAGCGCTTTCTGCATGTAG
>CAZFVT010000142.1:0-8189 GCA_964522355.1 uncultured Woeseiaceae bacterium
GTCCGGCGCGAGGATCGGGTCAAAGCCATAGCTGGCTATTCCCAAGTCACGGGTGAAGTGGCTGTCGGTGAAGCCCGATGCCACTGACGGCATGACCCGCGAGCCCGGATAGCGCTCGGCGGTGACTTCCTCGATGGCCTGATAGAGCGGAGTGTCGGTATCGCTGACTGCCGGCGTGAAGGCCATGATCACTTCGATCTCGACGCCCGTACCTTTAAGCATCTCGCGCATCTCATCGACAAATACCTCGGACGGCCGGTCCGGCAAAATGCGGCAGTCGATCTCCGCCCAGGCCTCGGGCGGCACGACGTTGATTTTGTTCGAGCCGCTCATGCGAGTCAGGGAGCAGGTGTCGCGGGTCAGCGCGTGCAGGTAGGCGGAGTACTCGCGGAGCGCATCGAGAAAGGCGGGGTCCTTCACGGCCTCGCCAATGTTCGCAAAGGCCTCTTCCCATGCATCGCCCACGGATACGGACAGACTCTCGAACATCGTGTCTACGGCGGGCACGATGCGCGGCTCGAAAGGATTGGTGCGGAGGATTTCCAGCGCCTGCACGATGCGCGTGACGGAAGAGGTGGCCCGGGGCATGGAGCCGTGTCCGGGCGTGTCGACGGCCTTCAGCTTCAACCAGACGGGCACCTTCTGTGTGACCTCTACGGAAAACACGACCTCGCCGCGTTCGCTGATCTCGCCATTGCCGCCTTCATTGATTAACAGGCCGGCGCCTTCAAAAATCTCCGGGTGGATCTTCGTCAGGTAGCCGGCGCCGAAGAAGCCACCCGCTTCCTCATCTGCCGAGGCAACCAGCACGACGTCGCGATTCAGCGGCCGACCGGAGCGATGCAGGCTGATGAAAGTCGCGAGCTGGTTGATACCCGTGCTCTTCATATCCAGCGTGCCGCGACCGTAGAGATAGCCGTCCTTCTCCTCAGCGCCCAGCGGATCCACGGTCCAGTAGTTCATGTCGGCAGGTACGACATCCGTGTGCTGCAGCATGATCAGCCCGGGCTCATCGCCACCTTCCAGTCTCGCCCAGATGTTGCCGCGCCCTGGCACGCTTTCCACCGTCTGGTAGGGGATACCTTCGGCCTCGAGAATCTTTGCGATGAACTCAACGGCACGGATCTCATTGCCCGGCGGGTTTACCGTGTCGATCTGGATGTACTCACGGAGCCAGCCATAGGCTTCGTCCTCCAGAGACTGGGCGAGAACCGGCAGGCTCAGGGAGCAGGAAAGGGCAATAAGGAACAGGCGGCGCATCGAAGTCTCCGGTCAGGCTGGACCGTCGAAGACTATCACGGGCGAACGCGCCGCCCGGCGGCTATCGGCGGCGGCCCGCCGAGCGAAACCTGACTCGCATGCCACCACGGGAGGTCCGCTGCCTGCGCTGCGGCTGCGCTGCCGCCTGCTGGCGCACGGCGCGATTCCAGCCGGACCAGCTTGTGACCGGCGAGCCCACCATGCGCACTCCGCTGCGGTTGCTGTTCTGGCTGTTTGAAGCCGTTGCCGAGGAGGGAATGGGGGAGCTGCTCAGGCGTACGCCGTTACGCCGCCCATCGCCAAAGGCCGATCTGTTGGCGGAACTTCTCGTCGTGATGGTCGAGGTGTTCTTGCCTGCCTGCCTAGATGTGAGCCGGTTGGAGTAGCGGCTTCGGCTGCCGCTGGGTTTGCGACGGGTCGCGGTTTTCGACGTTGTCATTCCGGGCCGCCGCATTTGCGCTTCGGCGTCGCTGCTGGTTGCCACTGTGCCTGCCAGCGACAGCAAGAGGGCACCTGTCAGTGCCAGCGAAGCAACGAGGCCCTGTCGTAAGTCGGTCATTTGCGGTCGCCTGGTCCTAGCGTGGAGCGCTGTCGGATACATCCTGTGCGCTTCGCTGCACGGCAGGATTCGGCACGACACGGCCGGCACCGGGTACGGTCGATTCCCGCGTAAGATGCCTGCTCAGTCGCAGATTTGGCATCTGCGGTGGCGGCGGCAAAGTAGTGCGGGTGGCGACCGGGCCCTTAGACTGGTTAGCTATCCTTTGCGCCGACGAGGGCTTCCAGCCCACCGGCTGCGTCCCGGTGTCGCTCGAGTTACTCGCGCGCCGCCCCGATCCCTCGCGGGCGGCCTTCGCTGCGTTGTTCCTTGCGCTGATCGCCGCCTGTCGCGCAAGAATCTCATTGCGGCGGGCCACCTGGGCCGGGCTTAACGATTGCGAAATCTTGTGCCAGCCCCCCCCAGACCTGCCGGTCGTCGGTATATAACTCATTGTTCGCTGCTCCGGCGTCAGGGGCACGGTGTCGGGCCGGACTGTACCCGCGTTCCGGTTTGGGGGTTCCTTGGTGAGGTGGCGGCTAAGCCTGAGATCGCCCGGCATCAGCGGTAGCGGCGCCGTCGGTGCTGCGGTCTGGGCAGCAGCCTGCACGCCCGGAGCGGCGCGCGGCGCCGTGTTCTGCCAGTCCGGTGGAGAGGCACCGTCGGCCGTACTTACGGTGGTCGACGAGCGCCGCGATCCCTGGCGGGCGGCCTTCGCTGCGTTGTTCTTTGCGCTGATCGCCGCCTGTCGCGCAAGAATCTCATTGCGGCGGGCTACCTGGGCCGGGCTTAACGACCCCGCAATCACGTTTCTGCTCATGCCCTCGCCGCGGGGATCCCTGCGGGCCGGCGGCACATAACTCATTATTCGCTGCTCCGCCGTCAGGGGCACGGTGTCGGGCCGGACTTCACCCGCGTTCCGGTTTGGGGGTTCCTTGGTAAGGTGGCGACTAAGCCTGAGATCGCCCGGCATCAGCGGTTGCTGCAGCGGTGGTGCTGCGGCCCGGGCAGCAGCCTGGGTGCCTTGCTCAGCACGCGGTGCCGTGTTCTGCCATTCGGGCGGCGACGAATCGCTCGGGGTCGCTGTTGACGATTCGCCGCGCGATGAGCGACTCGATCGCCTGGACGCATTGGCGGAGCTGTTAGCGGACGTGGGTGGTCGGGTGGCTGGACCGCGCCTGGCCGAAACGCGGCGCGAGCCCTGGCTGCGCATACTCTGCGCATTCGCTTCCCGATAGCCGCCGGTTCCGTCTGGTAACGTCGCTGCGGCCAGGGCCGCTACGACCAGGCTCGCGGCGAGGTGAATGATCCGGATTCGCTTTCTCACGTTGCTTGCGCTCCCGTTCACTGCGCGCTTGGCGCGTCAGCAGGTTCCACCAGCAGCAGGTCCCGATTCGCGAACTCGCTCAGCGCCGACAGGTAGAGAAGGTCCGGATGATTGCCGGTGAAGATGTCTTTCAAGGCGTACTCAACCAGCGTCTCCTGCTCGATGACGGTGTTCCACACCCGCATGCCGCCGATGGCACCGACAAAGCGATTGTTCATACCATCAATCGAGCCGATCCAGACGCCGACGCTTGGCAGATCCTGAAAACGGAATTCCGACGTGCCGGTCAGCTGGCCGTCGACGAAGACCGCGGTGCCGTCTTCGAACTGGCTGACCGCGACGTGATGGAACTGCCCGTCGGTGAAATCGAAGGTCGCGATATCTTCTTCGCCGCCGGCCGCAATCGCAATGCCGTCGCGATCGCGCAGCATGGCAATCAGGAACGAGGCGCCTTCCGGGCCAGCGTTGCAAATGATGACCGGGTCGTATCCGGGGTCTGCGGACCAGGCCGGCGCGACCCAGAATTCGATGGTGCCGCCATCGGCGATCTGCAGCTGTGGCACGGGGTCGAAGTCCAGCCCGTCGTTACCGTTTAGCTCCAGTGTGTCCGGCGTGTAGCCCTGACCGAAGGCACTCGTGTTTAGTGCGACCAGCCCCAGCAAACATTCGATTACCCGTCTATTCATTGTTAGTGTTTTCCTTTTGCTGCCTGCGAACTAGCGCTTTCGCTTCGAACGCACCTGCAAAGAGAAGGTCGCCAAAGTACTGCCCTTTACCTCAATGACATGATCTCTGGTTTCCTCATCCTTCATGCTGGCCGGGAACATACCGGTCAGGGTGAACGAGTCACTGCGCTTCTTATTGGTGTTCGAGTTGTAGCTCCAATCGAGGTTGATATCGATCGTGGTGCCGTTCATCTCGCGACGTGTACCGGTAAGCACGATCAGACCATTGTCGGTGGATGAATAGCTAAAGCTCTTGCGCGAGTGCTTATATTTGCACTCGGTTTCCATACCGTCGGACTTCACCGTCGACACCGGAGATTTGCCGCTCACGGTGCCGGTGATCTCCAGTCGTCGCACCAGCGCCGTTTTCACCCGGCCCGACCCGGCACCGCCGCACCAGATGCGCCGGACATAGACGAACCAGCGTTCGACAGGTTCGACGTAGGGGACAAAGGGCTCGATGCCGTCTGTCCAGTTTTCGGCACTGATGGGTTCGTCCTTGCCAAAGGACACCAGGTGGCGATCAATCGCCTGGTCCAGGTTGTTGCGAACCGTGACGTAGATGTCCGGCCGCCCGGGGAAGTTGATCGGGTTCAGGAGCTCGGAGATGGGCCTGAGATCAAGCAGGATCGGCACATGGTCCTCACCCGCGCTGTAGCCGTTCTGGTCCCAGGAGCCGTTGCCGCCCACGGCCACGAACGTGACCTTCTCGTTGCTCATTGAGCCCTTCATGCCGGTGGACTTGGATGATTGTTCGCTGACGTTCACTTCGCCGGTCACGCCGTAAACAGTCGCGCCGGCGCTCGCCGAAAAGCCGGAGGATTCGCCGATGCGGGTCGCGTAGGCGTTCTCATCCAGGTCCATCGTCATGCGGGCGTTGGCGCCGTAGGTCACGGCGTAGGGGTAGTGGGTGCCGAACTGGTTGATCAGCGCCTGGTAGCGATGTTCTCGCTGCGCGCGGCCAACCGCGTCGATAAAGTCGGCCGAGAGTTCTGAGAACGCGTGGTCCATTACCAGCGCGTACTTCTTCTGCCGCGAGTAGCCCACCGCCTGCGCCTTGGTGTTGCTCTGCGACATGCTGGATGACGTGCTCTTGGTGTGGCTGAAGCTGGCGTTGGCAAGGCCATCCGGCGTGGCCGGAGATGCGCCGTATTTGAGGCTCGCCCCGAGGGTCTGCGAGGCGGTTTCCTGGATGTCCTTTTCGCTCGAGATTAGCGACTTCCGGTAGATCGTGCCCTGCGCGCTGTCCGGCAGGTAGTGGAAGTTGGCCGGGATGACCTTCTGGTCCTGCAGATAAACCCTGTCGCGGCTCAGCTCGGCAAAAATCGGCTGCTTGTCGTTCTCATAGAGATAGAAAGGATCCTGGGTGGCAATGTCATAGCCGCGCCGGTTGGCGTCCATGAAGCTCAAGGTCTGCGACAGCAGGAAGGCCTGCATCATCGGGTCCTGCCCCGACGCATCGCTGGCGGACAGCAGCGGGGTCGGGCGAAAGTAGCTCTGGTTGCCAATATTCAGCTCGAGTCGGCCGGACTCGGGGACGCTAACGCGCAGCTGACTGCCGTACGGAAAGCGCTCGCTCGCCGTGTAGGTCTTGCTGCGGCCGGCGCGCACCAACACCGCAGACATCGGTATGTTGTCGTTGCTCTGGAAGCGGACGAACTGTCCGCCGTCGAGACCGGTGGCAACGTACAGCGCGTCATCCGAGCCGGGAGATTTGACGATGACGAGATAGGTCGGTCGCGTGTAGTTACCGTTCGCGAGTCTCAGCAACGCCGGACCCTCGGCGCCCCAGATGCCTTCGTCGATCTTGCTCTCGTCCAGGGACACCTCGTGGCGTGCCTGCCACAGCCCGTCTAGACGGTTCCAGCAGCTCGCGTCGGACGAGCCACCGTTCATCGAAACGTTGGCGAACGTGCGGTTGGAGCCCTGGTCGACGACCGGGGCGGCCGGTGCGCTTCCCGCAGCCGGTGCGCGCTGGTCACAGCCGAGGTAGAGGCCGCGGCTGTTCTCGCGCAGGTCCTGCGCCTGAGAAGTCACGGATACGGCGAGCAGCAGCCCGGCCAGGAACGCGTGTCGCGTCTTCATTCGTATCTCCCCGTTCGAATGAGTCGGTGCGTGATCAGTAGGCGCAGATGGTTTGGCCGGTGTCCGGGTCCACGCCGATGGGCGTACAGCCCTCGGGCGCAGTGCCGGGCGCTGGTTGCGGAGCTGGCGCTGGAGCCGGCAGCGGTTGCTGCGGGTATGTCTGCGGCGGCTGCGTTGGATAAACCGGCTGGGTGGGCTGTTGCTGGTAGGCCGGCGGCTGCTGCGGATAGGTCGGCTGCGGGTAAGCCTGCTGCGGCGCTCCGGATCCCGGCATGCCGGGCAGCTGAGACGACGGAGCCGGGGCCAGCGTCTGAATCGGCAGCTGTTGACCCGTCGCGGCATACACTTCGTGCGCCAGCGCTTCCGGATACTGGGCTTCGAGCCGGATCAGGCCGTAGCGAGCAACGCCGAGCTTGCCCTGGACGGTCGCGTCGAGATTGCCCTCGGCATTGAGGACAAACTTGCCGGGACCGAGCAGCGGCAGGTCATCCATTTCGTATTGCCCCGGCCCGGTGCGACGAATGTTCTGGATTGTGACCATGTCCGGCGTGACCTTCAGTACGAACATGTGCAGCCAGCCGTCTACGGCGTAGGCGCGACCCTGTTCGATACGAATTTTCTTCTTGATTGTCGAGACCATGTACAGGCCATCGATAGGCAGCGCTTCAGTGCGCGGCACGCTGTATCGGTCGGGCAGGAAGGCCGGCACGTTCGGAATCCCGGCCGCTTCGGCAATCGTTTCGCTCATGTCCTGCGCGGTTGCCGCGGGTGAGGCTGCCAGCAAACTCATCATCAGGGCGGCCGCCAGCATCACGGGTCCGCGTATCAGGTCCTGCTTCATCGCTCTTGTCTCCCTCGCCGGACTGCGTGAGCAGTCCCGTTATCGACCTCCCTGCGCAGCAGGGGGTTTATTCTTGTTAGCGTCAATAGCGCGACGTTTGTGAACCGATTCCCGCTCTTTTTTTCCTGTTTACGGCGAGCCGGGAACCCATCGGAACGTCCGGAACCATTAGACTTACGGCCAATTAGATACAACCTACCTGAACCGGGGCTGAAGTTGGAGTATTACCCTTACATAAAGTGGGCGCATATCGTTGCCGTCACCCTGAGCGGGTTCCTGTTCTTCGTCCGCGGCGTCGGCGTCCAGGCTGGTGCGGCTTACGCCATGGCCGGACCCGTGCGCTACCTGAGCTATGCCATCGATACCGTGCTGCTTACGGCGGCGCTGAGTCTCGTCTGGGTGCTGCGGGACTTTGTGCTGGATTCGTCCTGGCTGTGGGTCAAGGTCATCCTGCTGCCGGTCTACATCGTGCTCGGCAGCTTTGCGCTAAAGCGCGCGAAATCGAAGCCTATGAAGCTGCTGTTCTTTGTCGCGGCACTCTCTGTCTTCGTCTTCATCTATCGAGTGGCGCGGCATCACGATCCGCTGGGCGGGTTCATTCTCTAGCGATGGCTTCGAGGTCGCAGGTGCAGGCCTAGGGACTGACCGAATCTCCGATGCCGTAGCGATCGCTGTAAAAGTCTGCCCAGTAGTCGAGCTTCATCTCTCTTAGCAGCGCCAGGTAGTCAGGATGGCTCTGGATAGCGGGATTTTTCATGTTGACGCCGATGTATGGGGTGTCGGGATCGCCGAGCTCAAAGCCCCGGCGTAGCCAGGCGACCGTATTGTCGGGATCACCGGCAAAGTCGTAGAAGCCCGCGACGGACATTGGCGGGACATACTCTTCCCTGGCCGCTTCCGTCATCTGCTCGGCAAAGGTGCGCATCAGGCCTTCGAAACCCATGGCGTAGTACATCGGTTTTACCATTAACGCCGCCTCTGGCTGATCGGCGACGTGTCGCAGCACTCCCGCCAGCCCTTCCACGGATTCGGCTTCATTCCCCAGCATCGCATTGGCAATCCACAGGGTGATGTGGCCAAAGGCAACGCCGGGTGCGTCAAGCGCGGCATGCGCCATTTCGACCGCTCGCTCGTAGTCCTCGACCATGAACAGCTGAATGCTGTATAGGCCGAGCGCGAAGGGGTTGAGCGGGTCGAGCTCCAGCGCGCGTTGCATATGCTCTGTGCTCGCATCAAGCTCGCCGACGATGCCGAGATAGTGCGAGTAGAACAGGTGTGCCTCGGCGTAGCTCGGATTGAGGTCGATCGCTCGCTCGAACGAACTCCGCGCACCTTCGAAATCGAAGTATTGCCAGGTCTGGATGCCGGCGAGTCCGAGGTGGGCTTCGGGCAGGAACGGATCGAGTTCGAGCG
>CAZFVT010000143.1:0-8188 GCA_964522355.1 uncultured Woeseiaceae bacterium
CCACCTCCAGCACGTCAAGCGTCGGTTCACGGACAATGTGATCGCCCCAGGCGTTGCACAGCGCGATGACCGCCTGTGCCGCGAAGTGACAGTCGGCGCCGGAGCGCACAGCTCCGTCCCGAACACCGTCCTCAAAGATGCCCTCCAGCAGCTGGCGATACCGGCTGCCCAACGCCTTCAGGGTGCTGCGTTTTTCCTCCGGCAGGTACAGGCGTTCATCGTTGTGTACTTTCAACGCCTCATTACGCTCGCGATAACTGGTCAGGTGCGACAGAACCGTCGACGACAGCTTTGCTTCGAAGGGCTGGTCGCTGGCAGCAATGGTCTCCATGCGCGACACGTAGGTCTCGATGCCAAACAGGCATACCGCGCCGAGCGCGTCTTCCTTGGACTTGAAGTAGTAGTACAGGCTGCCCTGCTTGATGCCCATACGCTCAGCAATGTCCCGGGTGCTCGAGCCATGGAAGCCCTTCTCCGCGAACACGGCCGCCGCCGCGCGAATCGCAAGATCGCGCTGCTGCTCGTATTTTTGGGTCGCTGCCTGTGGCATCTGGAGACTCTCCGGAAACGAGGCAGAATTCTATAGACCTATAGAAAACTAGGCAACAATTGTTTTTAGTCTATTTGAGTCAATAATTTATCATTCGAAATGATCGATCAGTTGACCGAATTTGACTGATGACGCCTGTCCAAAAGCCACGGAACGAGGACAATAGCGATCAGCAGGATCAACAGCGGCGGATTGCCCGTTGCCGCGTAGGGCGTCAGACCACCCCGCGGCTGCACTGAACGGGTCAGGGTCGCCAGCTCGAACTGCGGCGCCACGTCGGTGACCTGGCCCCGATGATCGATGAACGCGCTGATGCCATTGTTGGTCGCCCGTATCACCGGACGCTCAACCTCCAGCGCGCGCATTTGAGCCACCTGCAGGTGCTGATAGGGCGCGATGGACTCGCCGAACCAGGCGTCATTGCTGACGTTGACAATCATTGCCGCCTCCGGGAACGCGTAGAGCTGCTCAGCACCGTAGGCATCTTCGTAACAGATGGCAGCAGCAACCGAAACGCCCTGTGCCGTGGTCAACAGCGGCTGTCGATCGGCGCCTTTCTGCATATCGGTGTTGGGCAACGCCAGCAGGCGCATCCATTCGCGGACAAAATCCGGCACCGGGAAGTACTCACCGAATGGAACCAGGTGGCGTTTTCGGTACGCCTGTCGCTCAGCACCGTCCAGCATGAACACGCTGTTGTAGACCTGCAGTCCGTTCGAATGCGGTTCGAGAATTCCGAGTGCCAGGGTCTGCCGGCGTCGTCGAATATCCCGTTCGAGAAGCGACAGGTAATCCTCCACCTGGTTACTGATCGCAGGAATCGCAACCTCAGGCCAGACCACGAGGTCGCTGTCCTCGGCATCCAGCAGCGCGTCCCGGTAGAGATTCAGGGTTGGCACAAATTGCTGCCTGAGCCATTTTCGATCCTGCGGCACGCCGCCCTGGACGATGGTGGTTTCGACAGCCTCTCCCTCGGCCTCGGTCCAGGTTTCCTGCTGTAACAGCGCGCCCGTTAACCAGGGCATGGCGAGAAGCAAAACGGCGGACCGGCCAGCGCGCGGTGCTGCCATCAACGGAACGATAGCGGCCGCACTCACCAACAGCATCCAGGAAACGCCGTAGATACCGATCACGGGCGCCCAGCCGGCCAGCGGCGAATCAATCTGGCCGTAACCAAAACTCAGCCAGGGAAAACCACTCAAGGCCCAGCCACGGAGCCACTCGACGAACGCCCATAGAGCTGGCGCTACAAGAGCCATCTGCCAGGGCCTGCCGGCAGACAGGGTCGACAGCGCCCAGCCGATGAACCCCAGGTAGGTGGCCATGATCAGCACGAGGCCGAACATCAGCAACAGCGCGACGGCAAGCGGCGCCTGGCCGAAGACATGAACGGAGACGTAGATCCAGTAAGTGCCGCTTAAGAATACGCCCACGCCATAGGCAAACCCAAGGCGGGCCGATAGCTTTGGTTCAGCGACGAAGAACACCAGCATCATCGCAGCGGCCGCAAGCGGCGCGAGAAACCAGTAGCCGAAAGGCGCGAAACTCAAGGTGGTGATGGCGCCGATTACCAGGCAAACGATCGCAGCAGCAAGCGGCCGCCCGGCGACCCATGCCTGAATTCGTGAAACGGCGATCGGAAACATCAGGCGCGTGACGGCCAGAGCGCGGCCATCATGGCAGACTCAATCTTCCGCCTGCGGCTGGACCTGCAGGGTGTCGATACGACGTCGATCCGCCTTGGTTACGACAAAATCATAACCTTCGAAATGCAGGCTTTCGCCACGGCGCGGCAGGCGCCCCAGCTCGTGCATAACCAGCCCGCCTACCGTGTCGTAGACCTCATCATCCAGTTCACAGTCAAAGTAATCGTTGAAGTCCTCAATCCGGGTCAGGGCACGCACCAGGAAACTGGGGCGGCCATTACGATCGACGTCTTTCTGGATAAACTCGGCTTCGGCCTGATCATGCTCGTCGTCAATCTCACCGACGATTTCCTCGAGTACGTCCTCGATGGTCAGGAGGCCTGACACGCCGCCATATTCGTCCACAACGATGGCCATGTGGGAACGGCTGTCGCGAAATTCCTTGAGCAGCGAGTTTAGCCGTTTGGACTCGGGAATGACCGCGACGTCGCGAAGATAGTCCCGGATCTGCAGGTCCGCCTTGGAGGGGTCGCGGAAGTGTGCCAGCAGGTCCTTGGCCAGCAGAACCCCCAGAACTTCATCACGATCCTCGCCAATGACCGGGAAGCGCGAATGCCCGGATTCGACCACAACGTCGAGCATGGCCTGCAGGTCCTGATCCTGCTCGAGCACCACCATCTGCGAGCGCGGCACCATCACGTCGCGGACGTGAGTCTCGGCCACCTCGAGCACGCCGGAGAGCATTTCCTGCTCGTCGGAATCGAAGGCGTTGTCCGATTGTTGGAGAATTTCCTGAATTTCTTCGCGGCTCCAGGGCTCACCGTTAATGGCACGCTTGAGGCGAGACCAAAGTCCGGTGTTTCCTGTGCCGCTGGTACTGGGCGGTTTGTCGTTCATCAGCCTGTCTGGATGGGAAAAGTCCGCCGGCGCTTCCGCGGAATCGCCGGCGAATCGTCTATTCTATCAGCTTGAATCCGGGTCTTTGTAGGGGTCAGGCAGCCCGGCAGCCGCCAGCAGGCGGGTTTCGAGGGCCTCCATGATCTCCGCCTCCTCGTCAGTTTCATGGTCGTAGCCGTTCAGGTGCAGGAAACCATGCAGCACCAGGTGTAGCCAGTGCGAACGCTCGGGTTTGCCCTGCGCCAACGCTTCCTGCCGGACCACCGGCGCACAAAGCACGAGGTCGCCAAGGTGAGCGTTGTGTTCGGCCGGCAGACCCGGCAGCGTATCCAGCTCGGACGGAAACGACAGCACGTTGGTCGGCTTGTCGCGACCGCGAAACTCGCGATTCAGCGCCTGGCTTTCGTCCTCATCGACGACGCGTATGGAAACCTGGACCGCGCCCGTCCTGCCGATTTCCCGGCTGGCGCTCGAGACCCACTCTGCGAGCTCGCTACCGCCGGGCAGTCCGGGGGCCTCGCACACGATCTGCAGGTCTATATCAGCGGCGTCAGTCGCCACCGTCGTCGTTCGCTTCGTAAGCTTCGACTATTCGCTGCACGAGCTCGTGTCTTACGACATCGCGTGGCGTAAATCGGGTGAACGCAACGCCTTCAACCCCCTGTAGCACGCGCATTGCATGCTGCAGGCCGGACTCCTGGCCTCGCGGCAAATCGAGCTGCGTAACGTCGCCGTTTACGACGGCCCGGGATCCAAACCCGATTCGGGTCAGGAACATCTTCATCTGTGCCACGCTGGTGTTTTGCCCTTCGTCGAGCAGCACAAAAGACTCGTTTAACGATCGACCGCGCATGAACGCAAGCGGCGCAATCTCGATGACGCTGCGCTCGATAAGTCGAACCACCTGCTCTGCACCCAGCATGTCATAGAGCGCGTCGTACATAGGCCTCAGGTACGGGTCAATCTTCTGCGACATATCGCCGGGCAAAAAGCCGAGACGCTCACCCGCTTCGACGGCGGGACGAACCAGGATGATTCGCCTGACCTGCTCGTTCTCCAGCGCATCGATTGCGCTGGCAACGGCCAGGTAGGTCTTGCCGGTGCCGGCGGGGCCGATGCCGAAGGCCAGGTCATTTTCCTGGATACTCTTGATGTAGGCGCGCTGATTGGGGCCGCGCGGCCGAATGAGCTTGCGGCGAGTCTGTATTTCATAGCTCGCGTCGGCGTTTTCGTCATCCACCGCCACGGGTTCCGGGCTTCCCTCATTCATAACCGTTTCCTGAAGAGCCACGTGCACGCGCTCCGGATCGAGTCGCTCCGCGGCCGTGAGCGTGAACAAGGACTGGAGTATGTCGCTGCCGGCCTCGGCTGCCCCCGGATTGCCGGTGACGCGGAAGCGGTTGCCTCGACTGGCGATATTGACGTTGAGTCGTTTCTCAATCTGACGAAGATGTTCGTCGAACTGCCCGCAAAGATTGGCGAGGCGGCTGTTGTCGGCGGGTTCCAGGACAATGTCCCGGGATATCTGCACACTGTTCAAGAGAGGCGGTTTTTACCTGTCTTCGGCTGCGATTTGCTACGCGGTTGTGACCAAGACTACCGCGAAGTGCAGGCGCATGGAATAGTGGCCCGGCGGCGGCGGAACGTTTTCGGGGCGAACTCAGGCGACGGCAGCGGGCTCCACGAGACGCCCCCGAAGCGAGTTCGGCAACGCCTCGGTGATCACAACGTCGACGAAGCTGCCGATGACCGACGAAGGCGCGTCGAAATTCACCCAGCGCATGTTCTCCGTTCGGCCTGACATCTGCGCCGCGTCCTTCTTGGACGGCTTTTCCACCAGCACCCGCTGAGTCGAACCCACCATGCCGCGGCTGATCTCCAGGGCCTGCTGGTTGATCCGCGCCTGCAGGATGCTCAAGCGCTCCTTCTTGACGTCCAACGGCGTGTCATCGGGGTAGTTCGAGGCAGGCGTGCCGGGTCGGGCGCTGTAGATGAAGCTGAATGACTGATCGAAGCCTACCTCGGCAATCAGGTTCATCAGCTGCTCGAAATCGCGGTCCGTTTCGCCCGGAAAACCAACAATAAAATCCGACGAAAGAGAGATATCGGGGCGCGCTTCACGAAGCTTGCGAATCTTCTGTTTGTATTCGATCGCCGTGTGACCGCGCTTCATTCGGGCGAGGATGCGGTCAGCACCGTGCTGCACCGGCAGGTGCAGGTAGTTGGCAAGCTCGGGCACCTCGGCGTAGGCCTGGATGAGGCTGTCGGTGAACTCAACCGGATGAGACGTGGTAAACCGAATTCGGTCGACGCCATCGACCGCTGCGGCATAGTAGATCAGGGTCGCAAGATCTGCGACGCCGCCGTCCTGCATCGACCCTCGATACGCGTTTACGTCCTGGCCGAGGAAGTTGATCTCCCGCACGCCCTGGCGCGACAGCTTCACAACCTCGGCGATCACCTGATCGAAGGGGCGGCTGATTTCCTCGCCGCGCGTATACGGCACAACGCAGAAGCTGCAGTACTTACTGCAGCCCTCCATGACCGATACAAAGGCGGTCGGGCCTTCAGCCCTGGGCTCCGGCAGCCGGTCGAATTTTTCGATCTCCGGAAATGAGATATCGACGGCTGTGCGACCCTCGGCGGCAACCTCTTCCAGCATCTGCGGCAGTCGATGCAAGGTCTGCGGACCAAACACCATGTCGACAAAAGGCGCTCGTCGGGCGATACCCTCTCCCTCCTGGCTCGCTACGCAGCCGCCGACACCGATCAGGGTGCCGGGCTTCGCGGCTTTCAGGGCACGCCAGCGGCCAAGCTCCGAGAACACCTTTTCCTGGGCTTTCTCACGTATTGAGCAGGTGTTGACGAGCAGGAGGTCGGCTTCCTCCGGATTGCTCGTCGTCTCGTAACCGTGCGACTCGCGCAACACGTCCGCCATCTTCTCCGAGTCATACTCGTTCATCTGGCAGCCCATGGTTTTGATGTAAAGCTTTCGAGTCATTGCATCAGGCGTGTCTGAGTAGTGCGAAAGTCAGGGCAATCGGCCAGCCATCGATGGCCGGCGCCATGCTGCATCCGCACAATCGCTGCCCGGACACAGAAGGCCCGCCGACGCGGGTCGCGCAAGCGGTCTAAAACGGAATGTCGTCGTCGAAATCGTCCGCCGGTTCTGCAGCGCGACTCGGCGGGCTGGCCTGCGAGTAGCTGTCATTGCCCTGCATGGGCGCGCCGCCACCACGGCCACCGAGCATCTGCATGTCCCGGGCCTTGATCTCCGTGGTGTAGCGATCGTTGCCGTCCTTGTCCTGCCATTTCCGCGTTTGCAGCGAACCTTCGATGTAAACCTGCGATCCTTTGCGCAGGTATTCGGCGGCAATCTCCGCGAGCTTGCCGAACATGGCCACCTTGTGCCACTCCGTGCGTTCCTTGGGTTCGCCAGTCTGTTTGTCCTTCCAGGACTCGGAGGTTGCGACACTCAGGTTGGTGACGGCACCGCCGCTGGGCATGTAGCGGGTATCCGGGTCGGCGCCCAGATTGCCTACCAGGATGACTTTATTGATTCCACGGGCCATAACTTGTGAGTCCTCTCGTAAAAACCAGGTACCCGAGGCGCTGGGTCGACGCCGGGCGGCGCGGTCTAGAGCCGCGTTCCCTTTTTCAGGGGGTTGGTTATTTTAGAGCCTCGGCCACCGAATGCCAGTTAGATTTCCGGGCGATCGGCCGATTTTTCGGCGGGTTTCCGGGCGACGAAGACAAACTGATGCAGAACCAGCCAGGCCGCCGTCAACACGCCGGCGAACAGGAATACATCGCCCGGATTCCCCGATGACAGCAGCCAGCCACCCAGCAGGCCGCCGCAAAAGGCGCCCAGGAACTGGGACGTCGAGAATACTCCCAGCGAGGCACCCCGTTGCCGCGGGCTGGCAAGAATCGACAGCCGGGCCGGCAGCGCCGCTTCGAGAAAGTTAAGCCCGGCAAAGAACAGTCCGAGCGCTGCCAGCACGTTCAGCAGCGCGAACCCGGCTAGCGCCAGCACCAGGAGGCCGCTGAGCATCAGGACCAGCGCTACCTGGATGGTCCAGCTTTTGCCCTGGCGATCGTCGGCGAATATCAGCGGCACCGTTCCCGCAAGCGAGATCGCCAGCGCGCCGATGTAGACCTGCCAGTGGTCGCTGAGCGGCAGCTCCAGCCGGTTGGTCAGCACGAAAGGTAAGGCGGTGAACAGGACAGTCAGCATCGCGTGCAGCAGGAAGATATACAGGTCGAGCATGATCAGCGGCAGCGTCATTGCCGAGCGGAACCCTACCTCACCTTCGTTGGCCGCTGGCCTGGGCGTTGATGGCACGACCAGCACCATGGCGGCGGCAAGGACAGCGAGAATCGCCGTGGCCAGGAACAGGTTCTGGACGCCGCCGCGCCCGGCGATGACCGGGCCCAGAACCAGCGCCAGGATAATCGAGACGCCGACGCCGGCGCCGTAAAGCCCCATGGTCCGGGTGCGCACCTCCGGCCGGGTGGCGTCGGCAAGGAGTGCCGTCAGGGTAGAGGAAATTGCCCCGGCACCTTGTAGAAAACGGCCTGCCACGACGCCGTAGATGCTGTCGCTGGTCGCGGCAATCAGGCTGCCAAGGCCGAACAGCGCCAGCCCGCCGAGAATCACCGGCACCCGGCCGATGCGATCGGACAGCGAACCGAAGGGAATCTGAAGCAGCGCCTGGGTCAATCCGTAGCCACCCACGGCGAGACCGGCTAACAGCGGCGTCGCACCTTCGAGGCCGACCGCGTAAATCGATAGGACAGGGAGCAACGCAAACAGGCCGAACAAGCGGAACATCGCAACAACGGCGACTATACCGACGGTGCGCCGCTCGATGGGCAACATGGGCGGCAGTTTGGGCTTCTGGGGTTGATTCATCTGGCTGTCGTACCGATATCCTGGTCTGGCTTCCGGTCAGTCACATTCATTGATGGCAACCGGCCATCGGCCCGCTCCCGCGAGCGTACCCGGACTGAGCCGATTTCGGCACTGGATACTTTTTGTTACCGGTTGGGCTTTGCGCCCCTCCGAGTTGGCCGCGTATATTAGCAGGTTGCA
>CAZFVT010000144.1:0-8133 GCA_964522355.1 uncultured Woeseiaceae bacterium
CCTGGTGTTTGATATCGAGCGCCACGTCAAGGAGCTCGAGCACCTGCCGGAAGAGACGCAATAGAAACCGGACCACTCGGGCGCTCGCCGGGCGAAAGTGCTTTAAAGGTGTTGTTGATACGGCCGGGCAGAGTTGCGGCCGATTTAGCCAGCCGGTCTAGCGCCCGCGATAGACGATACGGCCCTTGCTGAGATCGTAGGGCGTCAGTTCCACAGTGACCTTGTCGCCGGTGAGAATGCGAATGTAGTTCTTGCGCATTTTTCCGGAGATGTGCGCCGTCACGACGTGACCGTTTTCGAGTTCGACTCGAAACGTCGTGTTCGGCAGCGTCTCGGTAACGACGCCTTCCATCTGTAGAGCTTCTTCTTTAGCCACTTAAAATGCCTGTCCTTGTCTCGGGGCACGCGAATTGTGCAAAAACGCCCCTGTGAATGCAATGCGGCGGCTCACTCGGCCGTCAGCTACAGGAGCGCCTCAATCGGCTGCGGCGCCGACGGCAGAAACGTCATCGGTCGTTGCGGCTCGCAGGCGTCATCGAGCGTCGCCAGAAATCGCTCCCGTTCAATAAGTTCTGCGCCGAGGCTTAGCAGGTGACCGGACTCGACCTGGCAGTCAAGTAGCGGGCAGTCATGGGCGGTGAGCTGACGGCATAGCGCAAGCAGAGCGGCCTTCGAACCGTCACGACCGTCGCTGAACATGGATTCGCCGAAAAACACCCGGCCGATGGCGATACCGTAAAGCCCGCCGACCAGCGCACCGCCTGACAGAATCTCGACAGAATGCGCCCAGCCGCGGCGATGCAGTCGATCATAGGCCGTCATCATATCGTCCGTAATCCAGGTGCCGGCCTGCGCCTCGCGTGGCGCGGCACATCGCTCAACGACGGACCGAAATTGGCGATTAAAAGTCACGGTGTAGCCCGACCCGCGAAGCGCACGTTCAGTGCGGCGCGACAGGTGGAGGCGGGAAGGTCGAATGATGCAGCGTGGGCGGGGTGACCACCAGAGAACCGGCTGACCCTCCTCATACCAGGGGAAAATGCCTCTCCTGTAGGCGGCCAGCAGGCGTGCATCGCTCAGGTCGCCGCCTGCGGCCAGCAGTCCGTTCGGCTCTTCGAGGGCAGCATCGATGTCCGGAAACGCGTCCGGCGGATCTTCCGCGCTTATCCAGTGAATGCGCGGCGCGGCCATCAAGTGTCGTTGTCTGTCGGCCGCCTGAAGGGGCTGTGCTGCCGCACGGCATCCATATAGTCGTCGACGTGCAGGCTCTCCCGGTCGAGCGCATCACCGACGGCTTCAAAGAATGCGGGCTGCGCAAGCCAGTGCGCCGACCAGGTGGTCACCGGCTCGAAGCCTCGGCTGATCTTGTGCTCGCCCTGAGTGCCGGGCTCGAAGCACTTAAGACCATGGTGAATGCAGAAGTCTATGCCCTGGTAGTAGCAGGTTTCGAAATGCAGGGCGTCGTAGTCGCCGTCGCTGCCCCAGTAGCGTCCGTAAAGCGTATCCTCTCCGCGGAAGAACACGGCGGCGGCAATCATCTCGCCCTCACGTACGGCGGCGATGACGAGGACGCTGCCGGGCTGGCGCTCGCTGATCTCGCGAAAGAACGGCAGGTCGTAGTACGGCATGGAGCCGCGCTTCAGGAACGTCCGGCTGATGAGTTCGAAAACCGTCGCCCAGGTCGTATCGTCCAGTTCGTCTCCCGACAGCCAGCGAAAGCGGATGCCCTGATCCCTGACCAGGCGCCGGTCGCGGCGCGCGTTCTTGCGTTTCTTGGCGCTGAAGGAGCGGAGGTAATCGTCGAAATCCCGGTAGTCGCGGTTTCGCCAGTGGAACTGGCAGCCCTTGCGCAGTTTGAGACCGGCTTCTTCGAACAGCCTGCGTTCCTCGGGCAGCGGAAACTGAACGTGCAGCGATGAATGCCCGAGCTCTTGTGCCAGGCGAACGGCCGCGGTGACGAGCGCGCGCCCGGCCGCGTCATCATTCGGGTCGACGCGCAGCAACCGCGGGCTTTGCGCGGGTGTGAACGGGGCGGCTGAAACCAGTTTGGGATAGTAGGAGAGGCCGGCGCGCTCGTAGGCGTTGGCCCAGGCCCAGTCGAACACGAACTCGCCCCAGGAATGCGACTTTTCGTACAGCGGCATGGCGGCCCGTATGCCGCCTTCATCGTCGTGAATCACGAGATGGCGTGGCAGCCATCCGGTGTGAGGGGCGACGCAGCCCGTGGATTCAGCGGCCTTGAGGAACGCGTGAGTCAGAAACGGGTAACGCCCGCCGCTCAGGGCATTCCAGTGATCGGGATTCAGGTCCGCCATGGATTCGACGACCTCAACGGTCACCGTATCCGGTGCGACACGGGAATCGTCAGGCGGCGGCATCGCTCGCGTCGGTTTCCGCTTCCAGCGCGTCCAGGTATTTCTCAGCGTCGAGCGCCGCCATGCAGCCGGCACCCGCGGAGGTGATGGCCTGGCGATAGACTTGATCGGCAACATCGCCGGCAGCGAATACACCAGGCACGCTCGTGGCCGTTGCGTCGCCGTTCAGTCCGGTCTTGACGACGATGTAGCCGTTGTTCATGTCGAGCTGCCCGTCGAACAGGCCGGTGTTCGGCGTGTGCCCGATGGCGATGAACACACCCGGCATTTCCACCTCGGTGGTCTCGTTTTCCTTGACGGTGCTGCGCAGACGCAATCCGGTGACGCCGGCGTCGTCGCCCAGTACCTCGTCAACCACGTGATTCCACAGAATCTCGACTTTGCCTTCCTCTTCCTTCTGGAAGAGGTGGTCCTGCATGATCTTCTCGGCCCGCAGCGCGTCGCGTCGGTGAACTAGGGTCACCTTGCTGGCCAGGTTGCTGAGGTAAAGCGCTTCTTCGACCGCTGTGTTGCCGCCACCGACCACCGCCACGTCCTTGCCGCGATAAAAGAAGCCGTCACAGGTCGCGCAGGCGGAGACGCCGCGCCCCTTAAAGTTCTCTTCGGACGGTAACCCCAGGTAGCGGGCGGTCGCGCCGGTCGAGATGATGAGCGCGTCGCAGGTGTAGGTGCCGTAGTCACCCTCCAGACGGAACGGTCGAACGGAGAGGTCCGCCGTATGGATATGATCGTTGACGATCTCGGTGTTGAAGCGCTCGGCGTGCTTCAGCATTCGATCCATCAGGGCCGGCCCCTGCAGACCCTCAACGTCGCCCGGCCAGTTGTCGACGTCGGTCGTCGTCATGAGCTGGCCACCCTGCTCGATACCGGTCACCATGACCGGATTGAGATTGGCGCGTGCGGCATAGACGGCGGCTGCGTAGCCGGCCGGGCCGGAGCCCAGAATTAGGACTCGGCAATGTTTGGTTTCGCTCATGTATACTCCGTTGAGGGACGACGCTGGGCAGCCAACCCCCCAATAACTCGACTGGTCGAGGGCGACCGGTGATAGGTGGGTGCGCCAACGTCGAGTTCAAGAGGGGAATTCAGGTACGGCGACGATTCGCTGCAAGTTTAGGGAAAAGCACCTCAATCGGCAAAGCGCCTTGTTCGCGCGCGATACCGGTCCTGCCATCTGGACATACTTGCCGCTTAATCAATATATTAGGTGTGATATCTAATCCTGAATGTAGTCAATGGTCAGAACTTCCAAGCCCATGAAATCCGAGACCGGTCCATCGTCGCAAGTCGTGAAGACGCTGCGCGAGGGAGCGCTGTGGGTGTTCGGAGCTCTGGCCATCATCCTGTGGGTTGCCCTGTTTACCTACAATCCCATGGACCCGGGTTTTACCCAGGCAACGAACGTCACCGAAATCAGCAACGGCATCGGTCGCGTGGGCGCAATGATCGCCGACCTGTTGTTCTACCTGTTCGGTCGACCCGCCTACCTGTTTACCGTCATGGTGCTCTATCTCGGCTGGATGATCTTCAATGAGCAGAAGACGCAGCAGCCGCTGACGCGCGCCGACTTCACGCTGCGCTTCGTTGGCTTCCTCGCAACCCTGGCCACCAGCTGTGCGCTTGCGACCCTGCACTTCTCACCGGCCGGTTTCAGGGAAACGGCTGGCGGTATTCTCGGCCAGCTGGTTGGCAACGGCATGGCGTCGGTTATGAAGTTGCTGGGCGCGAGCACCTTGCTGTTCTTCCTGTGGCTGGCTTCGCTGTCCCTTTTCCTTGGCGTCTCGTGGCTGACGGTTATGGATCGCGTCGGCCAGGTGACGCTGACGTCGTGGGAGCGTATCCGCCAGAAGCTCGACCAGCTTCGCGATCGCGCCACCTTGAAGAAGCAGCAGGCGGCACGCCAGGACCTGGTTGAAAGCCGCAAGGTCGAGGTCGCCAAACGGACGCCGCCGCGTATAGAACCGGTCGCACCGACCCTGGAAGCCAGCGACAGGGCAGAACGCGAACGCCAGGTACAACTGTTCGATCCGCCAACGGACGGCGAGCTGCCGCCGCTGGCATTGCTGGACGATCCGCCGCCGGCCACCCAGGGCTATTCGGAAGAGTCGCTTGACGCCATGTCGCGGCTGGTTGAACTGAAGCTGAAAGACTTCGGCATTGAGGTCGAAGTGGTCTCCGTATCCCCCGGTCCGATTATCACACGGTTCGAACTCGATCCTGCGCCGGGCGTGAAGGTCAGCCAGATCGCCAATCTGGCCAAGGACCTGGCCCGGTCGCTTTCCGTCGTCAGTGTACGCATCGTGGAGGTTATTCCCGGCAAGTCCTACATCGGTCTTGAGATTCCCAATGAGCATCGCGAGCTCGTGACCCTGGGCGAGATCCTGCGCTCCAAGGCTTACGACGACATGACGTCGCCACTGACGCTTGCGCTCGGTAAGGACATCGGCGGCAACTCGGTCGTCGCGGACCTTGCGCGTATGCCGCATTTGCTGATCGCCGGCACCACCGGCTCGGGTAAGTCGGTCGCGATCAATGCCATGGTCTTAAGCCTGTTGTACAAGGCCAGCCCGGACCAGGTGCGGCTGATCATGGTCGACCCGAAGATGCTGGAGCTGTCCGTTTACGAGGGCATCCCGCACCTGCTGGCGCCGGTCGTCACCGACATGAAGGAAGCGGCGAACGCGCTGCGCTGGTGTGTGGGAGAAATGGATCGCCGCTATCGGCTCATGGCCGCGCTGGGTGTGCGCAACATCGGCGGCTACAACCGCAAGGTACAGGACGCCATCAGCAGCGGCAGCCCGATTCCCGATCCGACCTGGAAACCGCCGGAGTTCGAAGATCCGGAGCGGCCGGTTGAGCATCCCACGCTTACGCCGCTGCCGTTTGTCGTCGTCATTATCGATGAGCTGGCCGACATGATGATGATCGTCGGCAAGAAGGTTGAAGAGCTGATCGCGCGGCTTGCGCAGAAAGCGCGCGCATCCGGCATACACATGCTGCTCGCGACGCAGCGCCCGTCCGTGGATGTGATTACCGGTCTGATCAAGGCGAACGTGCCGAGCCGCATTGCCTTCCAGGTTTCCGCCAAAGTCGACTCGCGGACGATCCTCGACCAGATGGGTGCCGAAAACCTGCTCGGCCACGGCGACATGCTGTACCTGCCGCCGGGAACCTCGGTGCCGACTCGCGTTCATGGCGCCTTCGTCGCGGACAATGAGGTCCACGCCGTGGTCAACAACCTCAAGAAATCCGGTGAACCCCGCTATCTCGATGAAATTCTTGAGGCTCCAACAGGTCAAACTCCAGGACTGACGGGCATTGATATGCCCGAAGTGGACGGCGCCGATGCGGAGAAGGATCCGCTCTACGATCAGGCTGTGCAGGTCGTCATGGACACCCGCAAGGCCTCGATTTCCGGCGTGCAGCGACGGTTGAAGATTGGCTACAACCGGGCTGCCAGGATGGTTGAGTCCATGGAAGAGGCGGGTCTCGTGGGACCGCTGCAGCCAAACGGCTCGCGTGAAATCCTGGTGCCCGGACAGCCGGAGGAGTAGGGCAGATGATACGAGCGAGCCGAACGGCGGTAATCCTCGGGACGCTGACGGGAACGGTATTCCTGAGTGTTCTGGCGTCTGCACAGCAGACCAGCGAACCCATGGAAGAAGGGCGCGAGCTGCTTGAGGCTTTCCTCGCGGACGTGACCACCTTGAATGCGGAATTCGAACAGCAGCTGGTCGATGCGAATGGCGTTGTCATCGAGTCTTCCAGCGGAACGCTGGTCATTCGCCGTCCCGGACAGTTTCGCTGGTCCTACAGCACGCCCTACGAACAGGAACTGGTGGCCGACGGCCTGAATATCTGGAGTTATGACGTCGACCTGGAGCAGGTGACGGTCAAGGCGCAGGCCGACATGCTGGCGAATACGCCGGCGACCCTGCTCGGTGGCGACAACGACGCGCTGAGCGAGTTTGACCTGCTTAGCTCCGATGTCGACGAGCGCGGTACGACCTGGCTTTCACTCGCGCCGCTCAATGCGGACAATGGATTCAACCAGGTGGATCTCGGCTTTGATGACGGCGTGCTGCGACGCATGCTGTTCTCGGATAGCCTCGGTCAGACGACCCTGATTGCCCTGGTTTCAGTGACCTTGAACGAGCCGGTGGAAGACGACGTTTTCGATTTTGCGGTGCCTGCCGGCGCCGACCTGATCGGCGTGCCGCTTATTCCCGGCAGCGCAGTCGACTCCGGCGCCTAGGTGCTGCCGCTACGCTACAGCCAGCGCTGGCGCATCGGCGGCATCATTCTACTGGGGCTGGTACTGGCGGCGACCCTGCTGCCGGTGTTTGGATTCTGGCCTCGATCGGCGATTCGCATGATCGGTTCCGTCGATAAGTGGATTCACGCATTCATGTTTCTGTTCCTGACCGTCTGGTACTCCGGGCAGTACGCGCGGCCGGACTACTGGCGCATCGGCATCGGTCTGGTCGCTTTTGGCGGCGTTATCGAACTGATTCAGCGGAGCCTGCCGTTTCGCAGCGGGGACCCGGCCGACATGGCCGCCAACGTGGCCGGCATCGTACTTGGCTTCGCGCTGGCGTTTGCCGGTGTCGGCGGCTGGAGCATGCGCGTCGAGCAGTGGCTGGAGGCGCGGCAGCCGGACCACGGGCAGTAGGCTATGCCGGATCTGTTCGAGAACCGAGCATCTGCTGACGCCGAAGCCGTCAAACCGCTCGCCGAACGCATGCGCCCGGCGAATCTCGATAATTTCTTTGGCCAGGCGCACCTGCTGGGCGAGGGCAAGCCGCTGCGGCGCGCGCTTGAGCTCGGTCGGCCGCATTCAATGATTTTCTGGGGGCCGCCTGGGGTTGGTAAGACAACCCTGGCGCGGATGATCGCCAACACCACCGAGTCGCATTTCATCGCGCTCTCTGCCGTCATGGCTGGCGTCAAGGACATCCGCGCGGCGGTCGCCGAGGCGAACGATCAGCAGGCAATATCGGGCCGTCAGACGGTGTTGTTCCTCGATGAGGTCCATCGCTTCAACAAATCCCAGCAGGATGCCTTCCTGCCCTTTGTTGAGGACGGCACGCTGACGTTTATTGGCGCCACGACCGAGAACCCCTCGTTCGAGCTAAACAATGCGCTCCTGTCCCGGGCTCGCGTCTACGTGCTCCGGGCACTCGATGAAGAGACGATTGCCGGCATCCTTGAACGAGCAGCGGCGGATGATTCGGCAGGTCTTGGCGGCCTGGACATCAGCGAGGCGGCGCTGACAATCCTGGTAAAGGCGGCGGACGGCGACGCACGACGGGCGCTGAACCTGCTCGAGATCGCTGCCGACCTGGGCGGAGAGCAAATAACCGAGGAGGTTGCCGCAGAGGTGGCAACCGGAGGCCAGCGACGTTTCGATAATCGCGGCGAACAGTTTTACGACCAGATTTCTGCCCTGCACAAGTCCATTCGGGGCTCGGATCCGGATGCTTCGCTGTACTGGCTCATGCGGATGATCGATGGCGGCTGCGACCCGCTCTACATCGCCCGGCGGCTGACCCGAGTCGCCTCGGAAGACATCGGCATCGCCGATCCGCGTGCGCTTCGCTTGTGCCTGGATGCCTGGGAGACCTACGACCGGCTCGGGAGCCCGGAGGGCGAGCTGGCAATTGCCCAGGCGGTGGTGTTTCTTGCCTGCGCGGCAAAAAGCAACGCGGTTTAAGCGCCTTGATGGCCATGATGTGATGTTCCTGACGGGTACGGACGA
>CAZFVT010000145.1:0-8118 GCA_964522355.1 uncultured Woeseiaceae bacterium
CTCCCACCACGGTCCGCGGAGGCCCGAGTGGAGCTTCTCGCGCAGGACGCGATACGTGCTTCGCGGTGAAGAGTCGAAGCCGGCCGCGTCGGCGATTTCCTTCCGCCGAACCATTTGCGAGTAAGCCGACCGGTCTTCGTGCTCGACGATCTCGACGTCGATCCCGATCGACGCATACTGCGCCGCCATCACCCGGGTGAGCTCCGGCATCTCGTCCGGCATCACCTGCGGGATGTCGAACGTGAGCGACAGACCTTCGCCGTAGCCAGCCTCGGCGAGGAGCGATCGCGCGCGCTCAGGGTCGAACGGGTAGACCGGGGTCGCCGGGTCGAAGCCGAAGTGCCCGGAGGTCAGGTAGCCGCTCAGCGGCTTCGCCGCCCCGTCGACGATCTCTTCGATGATCGCTTCCCGATCGAGCCCATAGTTGAGCGCCTGACGGACCCGGGCATCCTGACCGGGCCCTTCGAGGGCGTTGACCAGGAAGATGATCGCAAGCCCACTGTCCATCTCGTACGCACTGACGCCGTCGCTCGAACTGAGTCGATCCCGTCCTGTAATGCCGATACCCGAGGCGATATCGGCTCGCCCTTCGAGGACGGCTGACGTGCGCGCAGCGGGGTCTCTCTCAACAAGCCAGTGAATCTCCGCGTACTCCGGTGTCCCGCCCCACCAGGCGTCGTGCGCTTCCATGATCAGGCGCTCTTCCGTGTGCTCGACGATGCGGTACGGACCGCTGCCTACATACGTGCCGGGCAGGTCGGCAAGGGCGCTGGCGGGCGTGATCGGCATGTCGACGACGAGGTCGAGTAGGTCTGCCATCGGGTCGACGGTCACGAGGCGTACCGTACGCTCGTCCGCGGCCGAGATCTCCGCACCGTCCAGGTAGCTCAGGTAGACACCCTCGGTGCCGAAGGCACCGCCGATCGAGGGGTCGAGGACGCGCTCGAGCGTCGCGGTCACGTCGGCGGCGGTCAGCGCCTCCCCGTTGTGGAAGGTCACGTCGCCACGCAGTTGGAACGTCCACGTGCGCGCGTCGTCCGACACGTCCCATCGCTCGGCGAGCGCCGGCTGGTAGACGCCAGAGGCATCGAGCTCGACGAGGGCATCGTAGACCGTCTTGATGATGCTCTTTGCAGCGAGGCCATCGCTCACGATGTGCGGGTCACCGACGGTGACGGAGGACTGGACGACGGTGAGAGCCTTGTCATCCGCGGTAGGGGCATCGTCGGAGGCCGGGGTGCATGCGCACAGCGTCAGGGCAGCCAGCACGAGGGCAGCGGCGGCCGAATTGCGACCCGGGAATGCGCGGCACAGTAAGGCGGGCCCTGGCGGTGCGATGCGGCGGATCATCTTGCTGCTCCTGGTGGATAGAACGGGAGAGACGAGATTCTAAGCGATTGCCCGGCAGGGGCGGTGGGCTCCAGTGTGTCGGATCGATCGGGTCCGTGTATTTGAAGCGGGTGAATAGGTCCCATAGTCGCAGTCTAGAGCAATCACAGAATATAGCCGTCACCAACCTCCGAACATCCGAATTGAAAAGGGGTTCCCATTTGGGGCAGGGTATAGATCTACCCCGCAGAGAAACACCCTCCACCTCTATTGCACAAGGCAAGGGCAAGAGGGCTCTATTTTGTCCGGCCTTGGAACTAAGTGGGGAGAGCTTCTGAGTAGGCAGTTTCCCTGGACATTAGAATTTATTCACATGCATGAGGAGAATTCAGCTTCTAGTTCTGCGCCTCTCTAACAAATCGCTTAGCAGGTCTGCACGGCACGAATTAGCGTATAGGGGAGCAATTTCCAATCCGAATTCCTTCCTTTTTCCCATCAACTTAGACCTGCCGAAGTACTCCAGCAGGCCCTCGCGGAATCCACCCTTTGTAAGCGCCGATTGAACTGCAGGTGCATAGACATCATTCCAAAGCGGCTTAAACACTGTCGATCGGCAGACATACCATTCGTCGAACACGAAGTACCAGTACCTCACGTAGGTACTCATCTCGCCCGGCTCCGGAATACATGGTGGGCCGTTTACGCCCTCCAATGCAGAGAGCTCAGCTTGTAGCTCCCTGAAGTTAACCTGAATCCCCATAAACAGCTCAGCTCTTCGCGCCTGAGTATTCGTGTGGACATACCAAGTGCTCACTAATGCCAGTACGATGCTAATAAAAACCAAGACAAGACCGAATTTGCGAAGAAGAATCAACTCCTGTGTCATCAGCATTACGATCTCTTGATCATTCATTGCGCAGTCTCTTGTTGAAGTACCGTACAGTATCCATACTGTCATACCCTCTTTCGCTGAACAGATTACCCGAAGCTATCGAGTCGCTCTCTATCAGGACGTAAATGCTGTCCGCGCCGCAGCTGCTCGCGGTAGTCTCCGCTAGCGAAATAAGCCGAGATGCAATTCCTTTGCGTCGCCACTCCTCCTTTACAGCTACTCTGTAGACACTGCCTTTTCGACCATCAAAAAAGACGACAGCTGTGCCAACGAGAATGCCACTTGAAGCGTACGCTGCCAAAAATCTATCGCCGTATCGTTCGAAATATCTTCGCCAGCTCTGCTCCCGCGCGGAATCTACGTCTCCGATACGCAATCTAACCTGGGCCCAAAGGGCGTAGGCGTCTTCTAGCGACCGAAGCGTTTCGAATCGAACTTCACCTGTTGTGACCAACGTGTCCTCTTCTGGAAAAAGTCAATAAGGTTGGGCAGAACGAAAAAGAAAGCGAGCTAGCACCTAGGCTTTCCTCGATCAACTTGAAACAGCCATCGAGAATGAGGATGCCGCTCGTGCATAGTCTTGAAGTAATCGGCGCAGCTGATGGATCGTCAAACATGGCGATTCGGGTGAATCATAAGATGACAGTTAGCACAGACTAAAGCCAGACCGGACAAGCGCGTTTTGTCATCTGGCTTTGTCTCGTACACGGGTTTGGAGAGCACGTGAGTGTGGACAGGCGGTTTCGACGCCGCAAGTCTATGAGAACGACCAAAGCAGGTCCAGGCGGAACGAGTCAAAGACGACTCGGAAACTGAAAGGTCTCGCGTAGCTTGTCACCCATGCAGTCATAGGCCGCCTTAGCCTACCGGGCCATCAATTTTGGAGGTTAATTCCTCAACTAGATCATTGAATATCATGTCTCCGCCCCATGCCTGAGCCGCGGCGAATGCAACCCGTCGTTTCTGCCCCGTAGTTAACTCGCCGCTAGTAGGTTTATAGGCAACGTCATGACTTGCCTCGCTCCATGCATGTTGGAACAGAGTCTTTATCTGCAACTCAAAAAACTTCGGGTCATTGTCGGTCACGTCACTGAGAGGCTTGACATCATCCGGAATGAAAAGAATGAAATGCTTCCCCTCGTAACCGAATTTGTCCTCTGAGTCAGGTATGTGCGGCTTGCTCTCTATCGGACGAAAATAGTTAACGACAACATCTTCGACCTTCTCGACGTCACAGGGATAGAAAACGACGATTCGGGCAGCAACCTGATCCTGGATTTGATTCAACGGATCGTTGTATTTCTTCTTTCCATCGTCGTTGAGTTTTCTCGATTTTGCGACAAACCTCTCGACAGACTTAGCCCGCGCTGATACGCGATCTATATGCGGTGTATCGCCGAGATAGTCGAGAATAAGGTGCTCAAGTCTTGCAGCAACCGGTTTGAGAAACCGGGAACGACGCTCGGCATATACCGAGTCCAAGTCTGTCATTTACTTCCTCTTCTTCAGCCGATCGTCGATTAATTGACCCTCGGTAGATATACGTTTTCTATCAGATTTCCCTGAGCCCTCAATTCGAACGTTCTTCTCAAAAACAGACGTTTCGGCCGTCACAACCACTCCTTTATCTGTCTCGACAGCTCTAAACAACGTGTGCCTAGAGTACTCACTGCCGGAGAATTGAAAACTCTCACTCATGAGCACTTTGTTTCCGACCGCTTTCTCGATTAACGCTACGGCCTCGTCGGGGAGCGCAAATCTGTCGCAGATCTCTCTGATACTTGTTTGCTGGCCGTCCAATCGCTTGAGTGAAGAGACTGCGCCAATCAGCGCTGACTTAGTGTCTAGTTCCTTCGCTTGGCTAGCAGCCACTTGCATTGCCTTTGCCGCACGACGAGTTCCAGCGGCTGCGGTCGTTTTGAAGTCAGAGTCAAGAAACTCCTTGATCCAGTATTCTGAGACATCGTTGATGCCGTATTTGATCTGCCGGTCTACGATGTGACCGTCCCAGAACCCGGTCGAAAATGAATTTCCGTAGTAAACGGCTGCCTTGTAACTGAACGCATTCTTCATGAAGATGCGATCCAGAAACTCGACAGTTAGGGAGCTACCACCTTCCTCGACGTAAATACCCTGTTCGACGGGGAATCGAGAGATCACAAGCTTCCGGCCACTTCCTTTTTTGCCGCTAATCAGAAACAGGAGTCCGAGCCCTGATCGGCCTGTTGTTACTGCTTGAAGTGCCGCGGCGATTTTTCTACCGGAGTCAATGCGACCGCTTCGAATATAGGTGACGAGTAGGTCGCGCACGTCATTCTGTGCGTCAGTGCTGTTGAAAGTGATCGCCGTTTCACATTCCTTTTCAGCGCCGTGAAAGATTCCGGACAGTAGGCCGAAAAGCTTTCCTGTTCGGTCTGTGACTTCAAGGCCCCTGACAACAGGGACGGTATCTCGGTGTTTACCGGGGTAGACGAGATAACTGTGAATCTTATTGATCATAGCCGCCAGACATTAATCTGCAGAGTTATGGGCAAATTGTGCCATATTTGGAGCTTGCAATGACTGGCGTCTTGTGGGCATTTGGCTCCGCGGCAAGAAACGCGACATACAGCAAATTGGGAGAGTTGGTATTTTCGACTCAACCCCCGTCCTTCTAATCCTAAACCGCCAAATTTTGCATAGTCCCTGAATCGGTCTTATTGATTGCTTGGTTGACGAGCAACTCGAGTGCGATTTCGCACCGTTCAGAAAACTCCTTTCGGCCATAGCTTTCGGGCAAAGTGGAATCGAGGACTTCTTCCATAGCGGATTTAACCTGCCTCATGCTTTGGGTGTCACGATACCAGCCAGTGATGAGGACCTTTGGCTTTTCCTCGTGGATTCTATGTAGTAACGCCTTCGCAGCTAGCTTTACTTGCTGTTCTTCGGCTTTGGTCAGTTTGTCTTTCTTGAGGACGTCAAAAAGTTCAAGTTCTTGTTCGCTAAGCCCTTCCCGAATATGGCGCTCTTCCTCTTTGCCGAGGCTTGCAGCAAAGGTGGAAAGTTCTGCATAAGCGTCTTCTACGGTGACACTACCGGTGTTATAGCGATCGATAATTTCCGCGAATCGCTGAGCGAAAGGGGTGCGGGTGCTGTTTCGGTTGAGCAGTTCCTCCAGTTTTTGCTTAATAAAGGCGCGTAGGTCTTCGATTTCGATGTGCTTGTAGGGAGCCTTCGCGAATTCTTCCTTGAGCTTTTCAGGGTCGATCGTGCGCAGGTCCCATTGCTTGCCGCGCTGGACAATTTCGTACTTGGGTGACTTAGGTTCCTTGATCGCATCGCCGTCGGTGACGACACTGATGTCCAGGAGTTCACCGATCTTCTGGCGTAGACCGTCCACATCCTGATCGTCGATCTTGCCGTCGATGACGCCACGCAGGTACTGGAAGGCGAAGACGATGGGACGCTTTCGCTCGCCGAGAATTTCCGGCTTGCAGGCTTCGTACAAGCCGGAGATGGTATTCTCGTAGACATTGAAGCTACGCCGCCATTCCTCGTTGCTGAGCAAGGTATCGGCGAACTGATTGAAGCCGCTCAGGCTTTTGAATGTGGTTTCATTTTCGATCAGGGCGGCGAGGTTCAGATCGCGTTCGGCTAGGAAGTCGCTGCCCTGGGCCAGGGCGTCGTCCAGCAGGTCGAACAGGGCCTGCTTGTCACGGACGGGCATTTCCTCGTCGTCGCCCTCGGCGTAGTCGGCCAGAGCCCGCTTCATATTCCGGAAGACGTTATAGTAATCCACGATTTCGCCGTGGACCTTAGGCTTGCCGTTGATCAGGTGGCCGGTGACGCGGTTCGCGCGTGCGATCGTCTGCATCAGGGTGTGGCCTTTCTGTGGCTTATCCAGATACAAGGTGCTTAGTGTCGGGGCGTCGAAACCGGTGAGCCACATCGCACAGACAAAGACCAGTTGCAGGTCGTGCTTGGGGGCTTTGAAGTTGTCCTCGATGTCCTTGCCGTTAGCATCTACCGTGTTCATGCGCTCGCGGTGCGGTTTGATGTCCAGCCCCTGTTTGGCGAATTTCTCCTCCTCACCGGCATCCTCGGATACGACCACAGCCATGTCGGCACGCTTCATGTAGGCCAGCGCGGTTTTCATGCGCTGCTTTTCCAGTTCATCGGTGGTCTTGCCGATCTCGCCAACCAGCCGCTTCATCTCTGCCTTCCACAGGGCATGTACTTTGTCGTACATCTTCACGGCGGTGAACTTGTCCACTGCAATTACCATGCCCTTGCCGAGATAACCCCGACGCGGAAAGTGGTAGACGATGTCCTCCGCGATGGTTTGCAGGCGGTCGTCGCGCTTGATGACCTCGGTTTCGCGGGAGAACTCACGCTCCAGCTTGGCTTCTTCGGCCTCGGTCAGGTTTTCTGACTCCAGCAGCTCGCAGAAGTCCTCGTCCAGGTCTTCGTTCTGGATTAGCACCTTGGGCACGCGCTTTTCGTAGAACAGCGGCACCGTTGCGCCGTCGTCCATGGACTGGCGGAAGTTGTATTCCGACACGTAGTCTCCGAACCAGCGGTGGGTCATCTTGTCCTTGCCCAGCAGAGGGGTGCCAGTGAAAGCCACATAGCCCGCATTGGGCAGACCGGCACGCATGTTCTCGGCTAGAGCCTTGTACTGGGTGCGGTGTGCCTCGTCGATGATGACTACAATGTCGTCACGGTCAGACAGCAGCGGGTAGCTCTTGCCTTTGTCGTAGCGGAATTTCTGGATCAGCGTAAAGACGATCCGTTTGTGCTGGCCCAGAGCCTGCCGCAGATTCTCGCTGTTTGCGGGGCGGGCGGCATCTTCCTTCTTTACGGTCTGGGTGTGCAGGAAGTTGCGGTAGATCTGGCCGTCCAGGTCATCGCGGTCGGTGACAACCACGAAGGTGTACTGCCCGCCGATCTTGCGCTGGATCTTGCGGGTGTAGAAGATCATCGAAAAGCTCTTGCCCGAGCCTTGGGTGTGCCAGAAGACACCCAGCTTGCCTTTCTCGCCATCTCGCGTCTGAAACCGCTGCAGGGCCCGATTTACGCCAATGTACTGGTGGTTCTGGGCGACGATCTTCTGATTGCCCTTGTAGAACAGGATGAAGTTTTCGATGTAGTCCAGTAGCTGCGGGGGGTGCAGCAAACCCTCGGCGGCGCGCTCCAGGCTGGTGGCCTGCTCGCTGATCGCTTTGCGATCGATGCGTTCCTTCTCATCCTGCGGCCGCAGCCAGTGGAAGAAATGCTCCCAACTGGCCGTCATGCTGCCTACGCGGGTGTCCATCGCATTAGAAAGCATCAGCAGCGCGTTGTAGATGAAGAGCTGCGGCACGTCGCGGCGGTAGTCGGTAAGGTTCTTCTCGTAGGCTGAGCGCAGCTTGACGTTGGAGTTCTTCAACTCGATGAACACCAGCGGCAAGCCGTTGACGTATAGCAACACATCCGGTCGCCGCCAGTAGCGGCCCTGGCCGGTGGGGGCGATCCAGAGCTGGGTGACGGCCAGCAGATCGTTGTTGGCTGGCGTGTCGAAGTCGATCACCCGGGCGCGAGCCTGCTCATTGCGGCCTTCGGCATTCCGGTAGGTGACCTGCACGCCGTTGCGGATCAGTTCATACACCTCCTGATTTGCCGCTACCGGCGACATGGCCATGCGGCTTTGCGTCAGCGCACCGAGGGCCAGATCAATGGCGGCTTCGGGCAAATCCGGATTCAGCCGCACCAGGGCCTCACGCAATCGATCCTTGAACGCCACCTCGCGCTTGTCGCTACGACCGGACTGATCCGGCAGGGTTTCCTTGTCCGGGGTGTAGCAGTTCAGCGCCTTGAACCCGAATCCCGGCGTGCACAGCCGCGCCACCAATGCCTGTTCGATGTCGTCTTCGGAGATG
>CAZFVT010000146.1:0-3480 GCA_964522355.1 uncultured Woeseiaceae bacterium
CGGCACCTCGGCACGCTTCGCGTTCCCGGTCCCATTCGACACGGTTGAATCAGCCTCCGTCGAATTCGCCCCGCTCGACGTCCAGTACAGCCAGTTCACCGGCTGCGCGATCAACATCGTGACCAAGGGCGGTTCCAACGAATTCCACGGTTCGGCGTTCTACATGTGGAACGACGACAGTCTTTCCGGCGACACCCTGGACGGCGAGCAGGTCATCTTTGACCCCTTCGAGCTCGAAGACTTTGGTTTCAACCTGAGCGGCCCGATCATCAAGGACAAGCTGTTCTTCTCGCTGGCTTACGAAGAGACCGATGAGCCCGGTGTACAGAACACCGGCCCGATCGGCGCTGGCTTCGCCAACGAAGACTTCCTGACGCTCGACCAGGCCAACCAGATTCGCGACGTGCTGATCAGCGACTACGGTCGTGACCCGGGCACACTGGTTCGTACCCTGCCGCAGACGAGTGAGCGAATCTTCGCTCGCATCGACTGGAACATTAACGAGCAGCACCGCGCCGAGTTCACTTACTCCTCACTGGAAGAAGAGAACATTGGCCCGGACGATCTTGGCTTCAACGGCTTCACCTTCAGCGACAACTTCGAGATCGAAGGCCTGGAGCAGGAAACCTTCTCCATGCGCGTGTTCTCCGACTGGACGGAGAATTTCTCCACGGAGTTCCGGTACTCGACGTTTGACGTGACGGACATCCAGGGCCCGGTCGGCGGCGGTGAAGCGCAGAACGACGACAAGCCGCGTATCATTGTCGAAGCTGACGGCGACGACATCTTTACGAGTGGCCCCGGCTTCTTCCGCTCCTCAAACGACCTCTCCTACACGGTCGACCAGATCAAGCTGGCCGCCGACTACATCATCGGTGATCACACCCTGACCTTCGGTATCGAGCAGGAAACCCGCGACATCTTCAACCTGTTCATTCCGAACGCCACGGGCACGATTACCTTCGTCGGCGATGACTTCGACGAAGCGCTGGCTGCCCTGCAGGCCGGCACGGCTGACAGCATCGACATGCTTGGCTCCTTCACCCAGGACCCGACCGATGCCTCGGCCTCGTTCGAACGTGACATCACCAGCTTCTACATTCAGGACGAGTGGCAGCTGAACCAGGATCTGACCCTGATCGCCGGCGTGCGCTACGACGAGTACTCGTCGGACGACCTGCCGATCTTCAACACGCGGTTCGAAGAGCGCTATGGCTTCTCCAACCAGCAGACCTTCGACGGCCTGGACCTCGTCCAGCCGCGTCTCGGCCTGCGGTGGGAAATGCCGTCGACCAGCCTGGGTGAAACCCAGTTGAACCTCGGCTTCGGCGTCTTCGGCGGTGGCGATCCGACGGTCCACTTCGCGAACTCGTACCAGAACTTTGGTGGCGCGATCGGCTTCGGCGCGAGCTTCTTCGGCGAGTGCGCCGGCCAGGACCCGAACCAGGTACTGGTTGGTGGAACGTTCACAGGACTGCCCGACTGCGTACGCCAGGCAGCGGCGAACAGCGCACTGGCTAACAACGGTGCAGTTGCTGCGGTTGACCCGGACTTCGACCTGCCGGCCAACCAGCGCTGGAGCATCGGCATCAGCCACCTGATGTCTTCAGACATCGGTTTCATCGACGGATGGTCCATCAACGCAGACTACATCTACACGGATCACAAGAACGCAGTGAACTTCGTTGATGTGCGCCTCTCGCCGAATGGTGTAACCCTGCCGGACGGTCGCCCCCCGTTCTTCGGGGTCGACCCGACCCAGGCTGGCTGTAACGCGACGTTCAACGGTATCGGACAGGGCTTTTCAAACGCCGGTACCAACGGCGGTCCCTGCGACGACACCGACAACAGCAACCAGGACATCGTCATGACCAACGGTCCGGAAGGGTCGACGGCCAGCCTGTCCCTGCAGTTGAACAAGGACTTCCAGTTCTCGGATCGTACGTCCTTAGGTGTTGGCCTTGGCTACGCCTGGCTGGACGCCGAAGTTGGCAACCCGCTCAACAGCTCGACCGCGGGCTCCAACTACGAAGAAGTGGCGGTTGCCGTCCTCAACGACGTGCAGCTTGGGCCGGCGCTCTGGGCGAACGAGCACAACTTTGTGATTCGCCTGAACTTCGAGCACTACTTCTTCGAAAACCATCCGACGCAGATTGGCGTGTTCTGGAACCGCCGTTCCGGCCGTCCGTTCTCCTATACCTACGAGGACGACACGGTTGAGCAGTACTTCGGCGACTCGGATGACGAAGAGCGCGTGCTGGCCAGCATCCCGACGGGCCCGAACGATCCGGCGTATGACTTCACCGGCATCGGCGCGGAAGAGACGGCCGCCTTCTTCGCGTACCTCGAAGCGGCTGGCCTGACCCGCTACGCAGGTCGCGTAACGCCGAAGAACGGCTTCAACGCACCGTACTTCTCGGACATGGACATTCGTATCTCCCAGGACGTTCCGCTGCCCTGGTCTGATCACTCGCTCAACGTGTTCATGAACATCGAGAACTTCCTCAACCTGCTGTCTGACGGTGGCAACATTCGCCGCTTCGCAGATGTAGGTGACATCCAGGAAGGCATACGACTGCTGGAAGTACTTGGCGACACTGCCAACACCGACCAGTTCGTAGTTAGCGACTGGTACGATGAAGGCCTGAACTGGGATCGTGACGTCGACGATTCCATCTACAAGATCCAGATTGGTGTTCGCTACCAGTTCTAAGCTGCGGACCTGACCAAAGGAACTTGAGGGCGGCCTTCGGGCCGCCCTTTTTTTGGTGGGTACGTTTCGACCCAAATCACACTGGCCGGTGCGAACCACGTGGTCATGATCAATTTCGGCGTGCTAGGCTCAGGCCTGTCACGAGCAGGCTCGTAATTTTGATATGGACAAGCAGGCGTTACTCGATGCAGCCACCGCGGTACGCGAACGGGCCTATGCGCCCTACTCCCGCTACCGCGTGGGTGCGGCCATCCTCGACTCCGACGGCAACCTCCATGCGGGCTGCAACGTAGAAAATGCATCATCCCCGGAAGGGTGCTGCGCGGAGGCAAACGCCATAGGCCAGATGGTTGCCGCCGGTGGTTGTCGGATTCGCGCTATCGCCGTGACCGGAGCCGCTGATGCCGACGGCAGCAAGTTTGAAGACACCGACGAATGCACACCCTGCGGCGGCTGCCGCCAGCGAATCCTGGAGTTTTCTGACGAGGATACCGAGATCGTGCTGCAGAACGCAGCGGGTGAAGCCACCAGCTACAGCATCGATGAGCTGTTGCCGAAGTCTTTTCGGGCGAACCCATCCTGACGCAGAGCGATTGGCCTTCGCTAGCCGCGCTCCATCATTTCGTCAACTTCCTGGCGCGAAGGCAATGAGGGCTGGGCACCTGCCCGGGTCGCTGCAAGGGCACCCGCAGTGCAGCCAAAGCTCAGTGCCCGCTCGGCGGGCATGTCCTCGGCCAGCGCCACGCACAGCGCGGCGGTGAAAGCGC
>CAZFVT010000146.1:3500-8094 GCA_964522355.1 uncultured Woeseiaceae bacterium
GACGCGCGGCGGGACGCAGGACGCAAGCTCTTTGGAGTCCCGATAGAGAGTGGCACCGCGTGCACCGTAGGTAATCGCAACGTAACCTCCACCGCCGTGGATGCTGTCGCCATAGAACTCCGCCTCGGTTTCGTTGACGACGATCAGGTCTGCCCGCCGTATCAACGCCTCCGGCACATCCCGGGCTGGCGCCAGGTTCGTCGCAAAAAAACCCTCGTAGCTTCGAGCCACCGATTCCAGCACGTCGACCGGAACCTCAAGCTGGCAGATCACGGCATCGGCTGCCGGCGGACTTGCGGGGTCGTAGCTCAGGCGCCGGTTCGCACCCGGTGCAACGATGATCTGGTTTTCGCCATCCGCCGAGACCGCGATCAGGGCAACACCGGTAGCCGCATCATCGCAGCGCTGGCAATGCGCCAGGTTGACGCCATCCTGCTTCAGCAACGCCAGGGCTTCGTCCGCGACGGAATCCTGACCGACACAGGCTAACAGGCTGACCTCCGCGCCGAGACGCCGCGCCGCAAGCGCCTGGTTGGCTCCTTTGCCGCCGGGAAACCGCGACAGCTCAGCGTCGGTGACGGTTTCACCCGCAACCGGCAGCCGCGAGGCGGTGGCGCTGATGTCGAGGTTTACGGAACCGACGACGGTGATCGAGACGCCCTTTCCACCTCGGGTGCGGCTATCGCTCATTCCTAGTCCTCTTGCCTGGCCCTGTTGATTAGCTGTAACGCGCGAGACGTTCGGTCAGCAGTGAGAAGAAACCGTCAGCGTCCACCTCGTAGACCCACTCTACGTTTGGCGGGCGGTCCGTCACACCCCAGAAGTCGACGGCCGTATGACCCATGGTCAGTTCGGAGGTCGTCTCCACAGCGACATTGCAGGGTTTGGTCGTAAACAGCTCCGGGGCCAGCATGAACGCGATCGTACAGGGATCGTGCAGCGGCGCGCCTTCTATGCGGTACTTGGCGATATCGTGGCGATTGAAAAAGCCGAGCATGCCGGCCGTCGCCTTGGCCGCCGGATTGTCCAGCGCTGCAATGGCCGCAACCCGCTCAGGGGTCGACAGCACCTGGTGGCTGGTATCGAGCGGCACAACGGTGATGGGGCGACCGCAGGCGAATACGGTGTCAGCCGCCTGCGGGTCTACCAGTATGTTGAACTCGGCCGACGGTGTGGTATTGCCCGCTTCGCGCATGGCGCCTCCCATCAGCACGATTCGGCGAACAGCCGTGGTACAGCCGGGCGAGCGGCGGAACGCGGCCGCGATGTTGGTCAGGGGGCCGGTCGGCACGAGAATTATCGAATCGTCGTCCGCCGCCTCGAGGGTAGCGACAAGATAATCAACCGCGTGCTCCGGCTGCAGCTTCATCGCCGGCTCGTTCACCTGCATACCGTCGATGCCCGTAATGCCGTGTACATTCTCCGCGGTTATCAGCTCCCGCTCGAGCGGACGATCGCAGCCAGCGTAAACCGGCACATCGCTGCGACCAGCCAGCTCACAGATTATGCGCGCGTTTCTCTCCGTCAGTGCCAGCGGGACGTTGCCCGCCACAGCCGTCACTGCGAGAACGTCGATAGCGTCAGGAGAGGCGAAGGCGAGCAGCAGGTTGACGGCATCGTCCTGGCCCGGATCGCAATCGATTATGACTCGCTCTTTGGACACGTGACGCTCTAGAGGCTCAGCAACAGCCCGGCCAGCACTGCGCTCATCAGGTTGGACAGTGAGCCGGCAGCAACGCAGCGCAGGCCGAACCGGGCGATGAGCTCCTTTTTCTCGGGAACGAGGGTTCCGAGTCCGCCGAGCAGGATCGCAATAGACGACAGGTTGGCGAAGCCGCAAAGGGAGAACGTGACGATCGCTACGGTACGCTCGCTCATCCCGGCGAGGTAGTCATTGAGATGACTGAAGGCAACGAACTCGTTGAGTATGAGCTTCTCACCAAAAAGCGCCCCGGCGGCCTGCGCTTCGGTCCAAGGAATGCTCAGCAGGAACATGAGCGGCGAAAACACCCAGCCGAGCATCTTCTGCAGAGTCAGGTTCTCGATGCCGAAAAGGCCGGCAATGCCGCCGACCAGGCCGTTGAATAGTGCGATTAACGCGACGAACGCAACCAGCATTGCCCCTATGTTGACGGCAAGCTTCACGCCATCGCTGGCACCCACCGCGGCAGCCAGGAATACGTTTTCGTGGTCACTCTTGGCCATCCGCAGGTCATCATCGCTTTCCTGCGCGTGGCTCTCGGCGGTGTCTGGCATGATGATCTTGGCCATGAGCAGCCCGCCTGGTGCAGCCATGAAGCTGGCGGCAAGGAGATAACGCAGCTCAGCGCCCATCCCGGCATAGGCGAGCAGCACGGTTCCGGCGACCGACGCCGTCCCGGACGTCATCACGGCGAATAACTGTGGGTCGGTCAGGCGATGCAGATACGGCTTGACGACCAGCGGGGCTTCCGTCTGACCAATAAATATGTTCGCTGCGGCGTTCATGGATTCAACCGCGCGAGTACCGATAACAAAGCGCAGCGCGCCACCTATGGCCCAAACGAATAGCTGCATAACGCGCAGGTAGTAGAGAACTGACATCAGCGACGAGAAGAAGATGATGACGGGCAACACGTTTACGGCGAAGCTGGCCACCGACGAATCGGTTGCAAGGCCACCGAAAATGAACTCGATGCCCTCGCGTGAGTAACCCATGACTCTTTGTACGCCGCCACTCAGGGTTTCGATGGCCGATTTGCCGACCTCGGAGTAGATCACGAAGGCGGCAATGAGGGCCTGCAGACCAAATGCTGCCCCGACGATGCGCAGGTTAATGGCCTTTCGGTCAGTCGAAATCAACACGGCCAGACCGAGAATCACAAGGATTCCCACCAGGCCGATAAGCGTCTGTGTCATGGTTTCCCCTCTTGCCCGGCCGCTGCTTGTTGTTGGTGTTCTTGTCTTGCCAGGCGGCCAGAGCCCAAGGATACCGGATTTTCGCCCCGCCGCGGGCCATGCACTCAGTCCATAAACTCCAGCACCGCTGGTCGCTCAAGCGGCAAGGAATCGCCAAAAGAACAAGCATCCAGCAGGGCACGGGAAGCCGCCTCCGCGCTCGCTTCGTCACGGGCGTGGATAACCGCAATCGGGGTATCGCTGGTGACCGGGATGCCGACCGGCTGGACATCGGTAAAGCCGACCGAAAGATCCAGCACGTCATCGAGCTTACGGCGCCCGCCGCCAAGCTCAATAATCGCGCTACCAAAGCGCCGGCCGTCAACCGCAGCGAGATAGCCATCCCGACCCGCCGGTACCGGCCTGATAACCGGGGCCCGTGGCAGGTAGCGTTCGGCGTGCTCAAGGAAATCTGTCGGGCCACCCAGCGCTGAAACCATCCTCGCGAAAACCTCGGCGGCCTTGCCGGAGGTCACTGAATCGAGGGCACGTTCCTGGGCCCTATTCCTGTTGTCGTCGAGACCACCAACTATCAACATCTCCGCCACCAGCGCCACAGTTACGGCCTCAAGCCGAGCGTCACGGTGGCCACCCGTCAGGAACTCGACCGATTCTTGTATCTCGACGGCATTACCAGCGGTCGCGCCGAGGTTTTCGTTCATGTCTGTCAGGATGGCGTGGACTGCAAGGCCCGATGCGCCGCCCGTCTGGATGATTCGTCTGCCGAGCTCCCGCGCCCGATCCGCCGAATCCATAAACGCGCCGCTACCGAACTTGATGTCCATGACGAGTCCGTCCAGTCCTGCCGCTATCTTTTTGGAAAGGATGGACGCGGTAATCAGCGGCACCGACTCCACCGTAGCGGTGACGTCGCGAATCGCATAGAAGCGGCGGTCAGCGGGTGCCAGGTTGGCAGTCTGGCCAATGATGGCGCAGCCCACTTCGGCAACGACGGACTGGAAGCGCTCCGGAGCGGGCAGCGGATCGTAACCCGGTATGCTGCCCACCTTATCGAGCGTGCCGCCGCTATGACCAAGCCCGCGCCCGGAGATCATCGGCACGTAGCAGCCACAGGCCGCCGCCATCGGCGCCAGCAGAAAGCTCACCTTGTCGCCGATGCCTCCGGTGGAGTGCTTGTCGACTACCGGGCCGTCGAGATCGAACGCCTGCCAATCGAGCACCAACCCCGACGACGCCATCTTTCGCGTCAGAAGGCCCGACTCCTCGACGCTCATGGAATTGAGAAAAACCGCCATTGCCAGCGCCGAAATCTGCTCCGCCGGTAAGCTGCCGTCGGCGAGACCGTCGACGAGTAACTGCAGATCCGCATCGTCGAGCTCCAGGCCGTCACGCTTTTTTCGAATTACGTCTACAAACAGCATTGCGGACCTCTCTTAGCCGCGGTTACTGACGAATCCACGCAGCGGCAGATCCGGCGAGCGCTGTAGCCAATTGCTCGCTGGATAGGCACAGCCGCGATCAATCGCATGCAGGGTATAGGCATGCCGGGACTGCGATGAGCGATTGGCAGCACTCCGGTGCGGCGTGCGCCCGTGAAACACGACCAGCGTTCCGGCAGACGCTTCGGCCGGCAGCCGGCGATCTTCCGGCCAGTGGCTCGGTGCGGCGTTCGGCTTCTTCCTGCACATCCTCGGCT
>CAZFVT010000147.1:0-8077 GCA_964522355.1 uncultured Woeseiaceae bacterium
GCCGTGCCTCTTGCTGCCACCGCGGCTGACGGCGCCGCCTCGACCGTGGAACAGGCGCCGTTTGACGGGCTGGTCCTTCAGCGACTCGACAAGCTCGATCTGTGCGTGGTGCAGCGCCCAGCGCGCCGAGGCCAGTCCGGAGTCCTTGTTGCTGTCAGAGTAGCCAATCATGACGAGCTGCTCGTTGCCGCGGTAGTCGAGGTGCTGCCGGTACAGCTCATTGTCGAGCATCGTTTTCATGATGTCGGCTGCATTCCGCAGGTCGTCCACCGTTTCGAGCAGCGGCGCGATGTCGAGCGGCACGTTGTTACCGCGGGTATGCAGACCGCTCCACTGAGCCAGCAGCAGTACCGAGAGCATGTCGTCGGCGCCCTGGGTCATGCTGATGATGAAGGGGCCTATCGCCTTGCGCCCGTACTTTCGGCGGCAAAACGAAAAGGCCTGGAACACCGCGAGCGTCTTTCGTACCTGTACCGACTGAGTGTCCAGTGGCGATTCACGGCTATGAATGGCCTCGACGATGCGCGTCGCGCGCTGCTCCGCCGTCCAGTTTTCCCAGTCGCTTTCGCCGAGGCACTCGCCGACCACCTGTCGGTGAACCAGGGCATCCTGCCGAACGTCGAGCGTCGCCAGGTGGAAGCCGAAAGTACCGATTCGCCGCTGCAGGCGGTTTACCGCAAACAGCCCGCCATGCTCGCCCTTGTTTGCCTTGAGGCTGTCCGCAATCAGGTCGATGTCCGCGGCAAACTGTCGCGCCGATTCATACGGATAGGCGTCGTCATCATAGGTCGCCTGCAGGCGCTGCTGGATCAGTCGCAGCAGCACGCGATAGGGCATATCGCGGTGGCGGCTCGGCACCGCGTGGTAGGCGTTGGGAAAGGCGGTCCGGTACTCCTCAATTTTCTGCAGAATCTCCGGGTTGACGCTGATGCGTCCCTCGGACTGGCTGAGCTTGGTCGCGATCGACGCGCACTCGTTGAAGTAAAGGTTTAGCACCAGCGAGCGCTGGCGTGCCATCGTCGAGCGGATCGTCTTCGCATTGACATTCGGGTTGCCGTCCATGTCGCCGCCGACCCAGGACGCGAACCGCAGGAAGTTGGGCACCTTCAACCGCTCGGCGTCCTGGCCGAAGACGTGCAGCGCGGCGTTCTCGATGTCCTCGTAAAACGCCGGTACGACGCGATACAGGATGTCAGTCAGGAAGAACAGTACGTGTTCCAGCTCGTCAGCAACCGTCATTCGCTCCGACGGATGCTCGTGCGTTTGCCAACCCGTTGTGACCTCGAGACGAATATTGGCGAGGCAGGCACCTTTCTCCTGGATCGTCATCGTCGGGTTCAGCATGTCGACCAGCCGCCGCACGATGTGCTGTTCCTTTCGCAGGATCGTGCGGCGAGTCGGCTCCGTTGGATGCGCGGTGAAGACCGGCTCGACGTGCATGTTGTCGAGGATGTCTTGGAAGGCATCGACGTCGAGGCCGGCGGCCTTCAGCCGCAGCAGCATGTCCTCGAAGCCGCCGGGCTGGTACTCGCCGGGCTCGATGAGATGCTCTCGACGCCGGCGAATGCGGTGGACTTTCTCCGCCGTGTTGACCATCTGAAAATAAGTGGAGAAGCCGCGAATGACTTCCGTGGCGAAGTCCGGGTCCTTGTTCTCCACGAGGTCGATGAGGCGCTCGCCGGGACGGTAATTGCCCTCACGGCGGCGGATGGCGCGGACCCGCGCTGCCTCAACGAACTCGAAGAGTTCCTCGCCGCCCTGCTCGCGTATCAGCGAGCCGACCAGCGCGCCGAGCGTGCGGACGTCCCTGCGCAGCGCGCGGTCCTTGTCTTCAAAGACGACATCCTGCCGCCTCAGGCTCATGTAAGCGGGGCGTTTCTGACGGTCCTGTTCCACGGATTGCTCGTTGCCGGAGGTGCGATCAGTCGCGGAAGTTCTCGTATTGGAGCGGCAGGCCGACGTCCTCTTCCCGGAGCATCGCGATAACCCTTTGCAGGTCTTCGCGCTTCTTGCCGCTGATCCTGAGCTTGTCGCCCTGTATGGCCGCCTGCACCTTTATCTTCGAACCCTTGATGGTCTTGACGAGGCCGCGAGCCATATCGCTATCAATGCCCTGCTGCAGGATGACGGTTTGTCGGGCTTCGCGTCCCGAAAGGTCCGGCGCCTGCACGTCCATGCATCCCAGGTCGATGCCGCGCTTGGCCAGTTTCTGGCGCAGGACATCGAGCATCTGCTGCAGCTGAAAGCCGGACTGGCTGGAAAGGTTGATAAGGTTGTCTTTCAGTTCGAACCGGGCGTTACTGCCTTTGAAGTCGAATCGATTCTCGACTTCCCGGTTCGCCTGGTCGACCGCGTTGACGGCTTCGTGGGCGTCAAACTCGCTGACTACATCGAATGACGGCATGCGTTCTTCTCCGGACCGCTTGGTTTCCCTAGTCTACGCCGATCCGTTGCCGTGCATAGCCGCAATTTGACGCTTTTTCGCCGTTACTCGGCGTCGATCTTGCTGCGTTCGGCGCGGACCAGCTCGAGGAAGCGCGGCGTCATGCCGACGTCTTCGTAGACCGGGTCGCCAAACTCGTCTTCGCGTATGACCTTGCTGCCGGGTACGTAGGGCATGGCCGCCTCGATCTGATCGAGACCGGTATGCAGCAGGTCGGCAATGATCTTTTCTACACCGCTGCCGGGAAACATTTCGGCGAGGGCGGCGATGCGTGCCGCGTCATCGACCGGCAGGTGAATTGCGTAGCGCTCTTCGCTGAGTTCCGGGGCGCTATCGCTCTGCCAGGTATCCAACAGGTCTTTGAACGGCATCGTATTCGGGTCCCTGAGCCACCGGGTGGCGTTAAGATCGCGCGACATTAGCAAAAACTGCATGGGCTGCCCAGTTAGTAGAGCAGCAGGCCGGGGGCTGTCGCTGCAGAGTCACTCCGTACCAGCGGAGCAGGTCCCTTGAGCGATTCCACCAACCTGAATTATCGGCGGCCGACGTCGTCGACGGGCCTGCGACGGCGTCGCTGGAATACGGAGCCAAAGCTCACGGCCGTCAACGAAATTACTCGTGAATTGTCGGCCCGCGGTCTGCGAGTCGTTGTCGTCAGGCGTGGCCATCGAGCGTTCGCCGGCGGCCTTGCGGTTGTGCTCGACGCCGCCAGCGCCGGCTGGGACCTGGTGCTGGCTGACGTGTCCCGGGCGCTCGATCAAGGCGTCCCGCTTAGCGTGCACATTCGCTCCAGCTGTTACGCCGGTACGCGCACGACGCTTTCCGTCCTGGCAGAGAAGCTGGCGGACGCCAGGTATCCCGCTACGCCGCTGACGATCAGCGTCGAAGGTGCGACCTATGGGCAGCGCTTTAACGCGCAGGACCTCGTGTCGCTCACGCCCGCCCGCTGCCGGTTCGTGTTTATCGATCAGGGGATGGGGGCCGCTTTCACGACGCTCCGCTTAGGCACCGAGGGCTGGCTGCCTGCGCTGCACGCCGGCGTGCGCAGTCGCTGTCCGCTGGTGTCCGCAGAGCCGACCACCTGCCTGTTGCCGATCGGCGGCCTGGCCGTCCCGTCACACAGCGCCTGGCTGCCGATCGACCTCGACCTGGCGCGCTTCATACTTGCCGACGGCGCTGTAGACGAGCCGTCGCTTTTCGCGGCGCTGGACCAGGCGGTCATCCTGGGTGACGCCCTGTTCGACGAGTTGTCCTGGTGCGGCAGTCTCCAGGCAGACGACGCCCGGCTCAACCGCCGGCTTGCCGTCTGCATTCACGGGCTGGCAGAACTGTTTGTTGCCGAGGGCGAAGACTCGTGTTCTTTCGCTTGCCACGAGCGCCTGGCCAGGCTGACAGACGCCGTGCATACGCGCTTGTGGGACTGCTCGGCGTCACTCGCCGCGAGCAAGGGCGCATTGCCGCTGCTGCTCGAGAAGCAGCCGAGCGCTCGCTGGCGGGACGAATCGCATCGGCAGGACTGGGCCAGGCGCTGGCAGCAGGCGGTGGCGAGGGTGCAGGTCAGGCACCGGAACCTGTTAAGCCTGTCGCCGTTCTCGCTGTTATCCGAGCAGGCTTGTTCCGACCCGGTCCGGGAGGATCTGCTGGCGCTACTGGCCCATGCCGACGTCGTCGGTTTTGCTCCGCCGCCGTCGAGGCGTCCTGGCGCCTGGACATCGGCGCCCGGCTATCATGCTTCGTTGAGGCGTCAGGTTGAGAGGTTCAACGCGACATCGTTCGTCTCCGTTAACGTGTAACGGACTGCTAGAATGACCGACCCGGCACCGAGATACGCGCAAAGGCGGACAACATGAATCGACTCGTCATCACCCTGGCTTCAGTAATTCTGTTTGGTCTTGTCCCCATCGACCACGCCGACGCCCAGCGCGCCGGTCAGTCCGTGACGGTCCGGACCGGCGTGGTCACCGGCATGCGCTCCGTCGATCTGAACGACAAGAGTGCCGTCGGCGGAGCGCTGGTTGGCGGCGCCTTCGGTGCGGCCGTTACCAGTTCCAACAAGAGCTCCAGCCGCCGCAGTCGAAACGCCATGATCGGCGCGGTAATCGGTGGTGCCGCGGCCGCTTCCAGTCGACGCCCCGGTCGCCTGTACACGGTGATGGTCAACGAGGGCACTTCCATCCAGATTGCCACCGAGCAGACGGAGATTCGCGTCGATGATTGCGTTTACGTGGAGGAATCCGGCGGCCTCGCTAACATCCGACGTGCACCGAATGCCGCCTGCGAGCCGGCATCGGCCCCGATCCTCGCCGAACCGGAGATGATCACCGAGATGCAGGAGGAGGCCAGCGAATGCGTGGCGGCGAAACAGGAGCTGATCGATGCGGATACCGATGAGGCGATCGATCGTGCCATCCGCAAAGTGAAACTGCTTTGCTACGACTAGATCCTTGTCGGCAATAAAGTCTCGGCAAATAAACGGCCGGCAATTCGGCATTTAGAGCCACCTGCCTGCACCAAAACGGGTCAATTAGCGGGCTCAATACGGGACCCTGTCAATTGCGGGCGGCGCATCAACTGGGATACCTTCCACAGGCCGTCGCGAGAACCCGTGGACCCTCGCCCGACGCTGACCAGAGGATCGTTTGCAAGCCATAACGCCTGACGTGCACGGAGTGGCCGTGCTGCTGCTGACAGCAGTAGCACTCTTCATCTTTACGCGCGACAACATCCCGCTCGAGAGTTCCAGCCTCGCGATTCTCATCGTGCTGGTGGCGGGCTTCCAGCTGTTTCCCTACACCGTGGATGGCGAAGTGCTGCCCGCGGTCGAGTTCTTTTCCGGCTTCGGTAACGAAGCACTGATCGCCATCTGTGCGCTGATGATGGTCGGCAAGGCGCTCGAAACGACCGGCGCGTTACAACCCCTTGCATCGCTCGTGAGTACGGCCTGGTCGACCCGGCCGCTGATGGCGCTGCTCTTTACCCTGGTGGCAAGCGCGATCCTGAGTGCGTTCATGAACAACACGCCGATCGTCGTCCTGCTCATGCCGATCCTGGTCGGTGTGTCGTTGCGCGTGAAGTTCCCGGTGTCTGGCGTGATGCTGCCCATGGGTCTCGCCACCATTATCGGCGGCATGTCGACGACCATTGGTACCTCAACCAACCTGCTGGTCGTTGGCATCGCGAGAGATACGGGCGTCGTCGACTTTGGCCTCTTCGACTTCATGCTGCCGGTGGCGATTGTCGGCGGTGTGGGCATCCTGTTTCTCTGGGTTATCGCACCGCGACTGCTGCCGGATCGTGTATTGCCCATGGCCGACGCGACGCCGCGCATCTTCTCCGCCCAGCTAAACATCCAGGAAGACGGCTTCGCCGCCGGCAAGAAGCTGTCCGAGATTCTGGCCAAGACCCGGAACGAGATGCGCGTCGACAAGATTCAGCGTACCGAATCGCTGTTTCTGGCCAAGCTGCCGTCGGTGGTGCTGCAGCCAGGTGATCGGCTGTTCGTCAAGGGCACGCCGGAGGGATTAAAAGAGTATGAAACGCTGCTCGGTGCGACGCTCTACAACGTGTCCGATGACGAGCATCCCATTAATGAGGAGACGCCGCTCAAGGCCGAGGGCCAGCAGCTTGCCGAGGTCGTCGTTACCCGCGGGTCACCGCTGCACTTACGCTCGCTGAGCGCGGCGCGTTTCGGCGCCAGCTACAAACTGCTGCCGCTCGCGATTCATCGCGCTCGCTCGCCCAGCTCGCAGATCACCGAAGACCTGAACTCGATCCGGCTGCGCGCCGGTGACGTGCTGCTGGTCCAGGGCACGGCGGGCGCCATCCAGACGCTGAAGGAAAGCGGCACCATGCTGGTTCTCGACGGCACGACCGAGCTGCCGCACCGCGCCAAGGCCAATCGCGCGCTCGCGGTAATGGGACTGGTGGTGCTGGTCGCCGCACTCGGCATCATGCCGATCTCGGTCAGCGCCGTAATCGGCGTTGGCGCCATGCTCGCGCTGGGCTGCCTGAACTGGCGGGATGCCGCGGGTTCGCTGTCGGTGCAGGTCATCATGATCATCGTGACCAGCCTCGCGCTCGGTCGCGCGCTCATGGTGACGGGCATGGCCGACTACCTGGCGCTGTCGTTCGTCGACATCGCCGAAGGGTTACCTATACCGGTCATCCTCGGTGCCTTCATCCTGATCATGACGGTCATGACCAACGTCGTGTCCAACAACGCCGCCGCCGTCATCGGCACGCCCATTGCGATCTCGGTGGCCAACCAGCTCGGCGTGAATCCCGAGCCTTTCATCCTCGCCGTGCTGTTCGGCGCGAACATGAGTTTCGCCACGCCGTTCGGCTACCAGACGAACCTGCTGATCTTAAGCGCCGGCGGCTACAAGTTCTCCGATTTCCTCCGGGTCGGCATCCCGTTGACCGTCATTATGTGGCTGGGATTCACCTTCATTCTGCCGTTCCTTTACGATCTCTAGCGCTTCCATCCGGAATACCGGCGAATCGCTTGACCTGACCGATACCCGCGGTAATACTCGGCCCATGACTGCAATCTTTCAGCAAATCTGGTCATGGCTGTGGCTGCCCTCTCAGGAGTGGGCGGTCCGCTAGTTCCTAGCTGAAGGAAGCGACAAACCGACAAGCCCATCTCCACCGCTGAAGGGGAGCTGGGTTTTTTATTGCCTGAAATTTGTGACTGGACGACGAACACGTGCAACCGCCATTTGATATCGCCGCAGACCTCGATACGCCCGTATCGGCGTTTCTCAAGCTGCGGGATCTGAAGCCGCGCTTTCTGCTGGAGAGTGTCGAAGGCGGAGAGCGCCTCGCCCGCTACTCGTTCCTTGGGTTCGGCGATGCGCTGGAAGTGCGCATGGATGCAGATGGGTTCCAGATCGGCGATGAGCGTCGTCCCAAGCCTGAGACCCGCGAGCAATACCTCGACTGCCTTCGCGCCGCGCAGGCCAAGGCGCCGAGGCTTCAGCCCGAGGTTGATGGCCTGCCGTTCTCCGGCGGCCTCGCCGGCGTTTCCGGTTATGACGTTGTGCGTCTCTTTGAGGAATTGCCGACCCTGACCGAGCCCCAGTCCAGCCTGCCCATAGCCCAGTTTGTCGCGCCCTCTTCGATGCTGGTGTTTGATCACCTGACCCGGCGCGTCGCGTTGCTGCATGCCGGCAGTGACGCCGAACGGCAGGCGTTGAGAAGTGAGGTAATCAAGAAGCTTGAAGGCGCGATTCCCCGAAACGGCGAGCCCGTCAACATCGAGCCGGCAACGCCCTGCATGAGCGAGGAGCAGCATCGACACGGCGTCGAGGCCTGCAAGGAATACATCGCCTCGGGTGACATTTACCAGATTGTGCTTTCAGTCCTGTTCCGCGGCCGGAGCAACGTCGACCCCTTCGAGGTCTATCGCGCCACCCGCCTGCTGAACCCTTCGCCCTATATGTTTTATTTCGAGTTCGACGACCTGCAGGTAGTCGGCTCGTCGCCCGAAGCGCTGGTCAAGCTCAACGACCGTACCGCTTCGCTCCGGCCGATCGCCGGCACCCTGCCGCGCGGCGCTGACGCCGAAGAAGATATCGCCAACGAGCGGCGGCTGCTGGCCGACCCGAAGGAAGGTGCCGAGCACGTCATGCT
>CAZFVT010000148.1:0-7979 GCA_964522355.1 uncultured Woeseiaceae bacterium
CACTCAGCAGGTTACAAAAGGCATGTGTTCCGATGAAGTTGCCAGCACGGGCCAACGAAATCTTCATCGGCGGCGACTGGCGAGCGCCCGATGAGACGTTACCCCTGGAAAACCCGTCAACCGGCGAAGAGATCGGCGCTATCGCCGCTGGAAGTGCAGGCGATATCGATGCGGCGGTGGGAGCCGCCACAGAGGCACTTGCAGGTCCATGGGGCCGACTGAATGCGGCGGAACGAGGACGGTCGCTTGCCACTATCGGCCAGGCCGTTGCCGACAACGTCGAGTCGTTGGCAAAGCTTGAAGCACTCGACGTCGGTAAGCCGCTGAAGCAGGCACGCGCTGATGCACTGGCCCTTGTCAGGTACCTCGAGTTCTACAGCGGCGCCGCCGACAAGTTTCATGGCGAAACCATTCCCTATCTCAACGACTACACCGTCTTCACCCTGCGCGAACCGCACGGCGTCACGGCACACATCATCCCATGGAACTACCCGATGCAGATCATTGGGCGATCTGTCGTTGCAGCATTGGTTACCGGCAACGCGGCCGTCCTCAAACCGGCGGAAGAGGCCTGCCTGACGGCGCTGGAGTTCGCGCGCATCGCTGACGAAGCCGGGCTGCCGGCAGGCGCTTTGAATGTTGTCCCCGGGCGCGGTGAAGTCGCGGGCGCGGCGCTTGCCGGACATCCCGGGGTCCACCATATCTCCTTCACCGGTTCGACTGAGGTTGGTGTAGCCATTCAAGCTGCAGCCGCCAGTAACACCATTCCGGTGACGCTCGAACTCGGCGGCAAGTCGCCACAGCTCGTGTTCGACGATGCCGACGTCGACGCCGCCCTGCCCTTCCTCGTCAATGCCGGCATCCAGAACGCGGGGCAGACCTGCTCCGCGGGCTCCCGCATCCTGGTTCAGAAAGGCGTTTACGCTGAAGTCGTCGACAAGCTGAGTCGCGCATTCGGCGGCTTGAGCGTTGGCCCGGCCATCGACGATCTTGATGTCGGCCCGCTGATCTCCGCCCAGCAGAAAGCACGGGTCCTCGCGTTTGCGGATCGCGCCGGTGACCTTGAGCTGGCTGCAGAAGGAAGCGTCGTCGACGGCGCCCCGCCCGAAGGCCACTATGTCGCGCCCCGGCTGTATGCGGGTGTCGATCCATCGCATGAACTGGCGCAGGAGGAGATTTTCGGGCCGGTCGTCGTCGTTATCCCGTTCGACGATGAAGACGAAGGCGTCGCCATTGCAAACAACGCCGGTTACGGCCTGGTCGCCGGCGTCTGGACCCGGGATGGCGGGCGTCAGATGCGACTTGCCCGCCGACTCCGTGCAGGCCAGGTTTTCATCAACAACTACGGCGCGGGCGGCGGCGTGGAACTGCCGTTCGGAGGCGTCGGGCGATCCGGCCACGGGCGGGAAAAAGGCTTCGAGGCCCTTTATAGTTTCACCACCCTGAAGACAGTCGCGGCCTTGCACGCGCGGAGCGAAGACGAATGATGCTCGAAGGAAAAACAGCCATTGTCACCGGCGGCGCCTCCGGATTCGGTGAGGGTATCGTTCGCCGCTTCGTCGCAGAGGGAGCCAGGGTCGTCATCGCGGACATGAACGCTGATGCAGCAGAGGCGCTGGCAACGGAGCTCGGTGATACGGCGATCATGATCGCCGCAGACGTCACCAGCAGCGCCGACTCAGAGGCGATGGTGCAAGCCGCGGTCGACTTTGGCGGCAAGCTCGACATCCTCGTCAACAATGCCGGCACCGGTTACACCCCGCGGCCCATGGAGGATCTCTCGGAGGACGACTTTGACCGGGTCTATGAGGTCAACATCAAGTCCATCTATCGAACCGCGATGGCGGCCGTACCGCTGATGAAGCAGTCGGGCGGTGCCATCCTCAATATGGCGTCGACGGGTGGCGTCAGCCCCCCGGCCGAACCTGACCTGGTACAACGCCTCCAAGGGCTGGGTGATCACCGCGACGCGAGCAATGGCCATCGAGCTGGCCGCCTCGCAGGTACGCGTCAACGCCCTGAATCCCGTCGCCGGCGAGACGCCGCTGCTCAAGACCTTCATGGGCGAAGACACGCCCGAGATCCGCGAGAAGTTCCTGTCGACCATTCCGATCGGCCGATTTTCAACGCCTGCCGACATGGGCGCCGCGGCGTGTTTCCTGTGTTCCGACGATGCATCGATGATCACCGGCGTTGCGCTCGAAGTTGACGGCGGCAGGTGCATATAGCGATGAGCGGCACAAAGTCCTTCGACTTACTCGTGCTGCCCGGCGACGGCATTGGCGTCGAGATCATCGAACAGGCGATACGCGTTGTGGACTGGCATCGCGATAGCTTTGACCTTTCAATAAACACGGAAACGGCGCTCGTTGGCGGCTCCTCTATAGATGAGTTCGGAACGCCGATTACCGACGAGGTCGTTGATAAGGCGGCTCGGGCCGACGCGGTGCTGTTCGGTGCCGTGGGCGGACCGAAATGGGACGATCGGCCGCGAGCCGTTCGCCCGGAGATGGGCATCTTAAGGCTGCGCAAAGATCTCGACCTGTTCGCGAACCTGCGCCCCGCCGTCCACTTCCCCACGCTTACGGGCGCATCACCGTTGCGTCCTGAACTGGTCGATGGCGCCGACATCAGGAGCGTGCGCGAGTCGACGGCCGGCGTGTATTTCGGCCAGCCGCGCGGCATTGAGACAGACGACTCCGGCATGCGCCGCGCGATCGACACCCAGGCGTATCACGAGGCGGAGATCGCCCGGGTCGCACGAGCGGCGTTCACAATCGCGGGCCGTCGCAGCGGCCGACTGTGTTCCGTCGACAAGGCTAACGTGATGGAAAGCGGTCAACTGTGGCGAGCGGTCGTTAACGAGATTGCCGCCGACTATCCGGATGTCGAGCTCACCCATATGTACGCCGACAACTGCGCGATGCAGCTGCTGCTCGAGCCCGGACAATTCGATGTCATCGTCACCGACAACCTGTTCGGCGACATACTCTCGGATGAAGCCGCCGCCGTCTGCGGATCCATTGGCCTGCTGCCATCGGCGACCTTGCACATCGGCAACGACGGCAAGCCGCAGCGTGGGCTTTACGAACCCATTCACGGCTCGGCGCCAGACATTGCGGGCAAGGGTATTTCTAATCCAATCGCAGCGATGCTGTCGTTTGCGCTATGCCTTGATTATTCGTTCGGCATGCCGGAGGCGGCGCGCGGACTCGAGCGTGCCATCAACAACGTCCTCGGTCGCGGGATTTGCACACCCGACATCGCGGCGCGGGAATCCGACGCCGTCAGCACCGTCGAGCTAGGAGACGCGGTGCTGGCAGAGCTGGACAGCAACGCCGCGACTCGCGGCCGGGTAGCGTAGTCGTGACGGCCGCACTCGAACAGGCGTTTGTTCTAATCGACGACCGCGTTGACGACCTGGTTGAGCTTACCGGCGACCTGATCCGTTTCCCGACGATCAACCCGCCGGGCGAGGCCTACCAGCCATGCGCCGAATTCATCGGCGAGCGCCTCGCCAAGCGTGGCTTCGCCGTCGAATATGTGCGCGCCGAGGAAACGCCCGGTGATACCGACAAATATCCGCGCATCAACGTCATTGCGCGTCGCGAAGGCAAGCGGCCGGGGCCCTGCATTCATTTCAACGGCCACATCGACGTCGTCGAAGTGGGCGCCGGCTGGACGGTGCCGCCCTTTGACGGCCTGGTGAAAGACGGCCGGGTCTATGGCCGCGGCGCCTGCGACATGAAGGGGGGGCTTTCGGCGGCCATTATTGCCGCCGAGTGCCTGCTGGAAGCCGACCCGGACCTGCCGGGCGTCATCGAGATTTCCGGAACGGTCGACGAAGAGTCCGGCGGCTACGGTGGCGTCGCCTACCTCGCCGAGCGCGGCTGGTTCTCGGCACCGCGCGTCAATCACGTTGTGATCCCGGAGCCGCTCAACGTCGACCGCGTCTGCATCGGTCATCGCGGCGTCTGGTGGGCGGAGATTGAGACTTATGGCCGCATCGCGCACGGATCGATGCCGTTCCTCGGCGACTCGGCCATCCGCCATATGACAGCGGTACTGGAGCGCTTCGAGCGCGACCTTTATCCCATGCTCGCGGCACGGCAAACCGACATGCCGGTCGTACCCGACGGTGCGAAGCAGTCCACCCTGAACATCAATTCAATCCATGGGGGACAGGGCGAGCAGCATGAAGGGCTGCCTGCCCCCTGCGTCGCTGACTCCTGCCGCATGATCATCGACCGACGTTTTCTGATTGAAGAATCGCTCGAACAGGTACGGGCGGAAATCACCGACATCCTTGATGACCTGGAGCAAACGCGCCCGGACTTTCGCTTCGACATCCGCGATATGTTCGGCGTCGAGCCGAGCATTGCTGACCGGGACGGGCCGGTGGCATCAACCACCGCGGCCGCTATTCGTGACGTTCTCGGCAAGGAGCCTGACATCGTTTGTTCGCCCGGTACCTACGACCAGAAGCACGTGGATCGCATCGGCAAGCTGAAGGACTGCATTGCCTACGGACCCGGCGTTCTCGACCTCGCGCATCAGCCCGATGAGTGGGTGGGCATTGATGACATGGTGAACTCGGCCAAGGTGATGGCCACGGTAGCCTCCCGCCTGCTCAGGCCGTCTTCCTGAAGAATCCCGTGGCGCCGATAACTCGTTCGGTCGTTACCGCCGCCGTTTCGCTCTGGCTCTGCTTTGCCGCCGGTAGTGTCTGCGCCCAGCAGCTTGTCCTCGCCGAACCGCTGGAGCCACCAAACCTTGATCCAACCTCCGGCGCCGCGGCCGCGGTCGACAGCGTCGTTTACGGCAACGTCTTCGAAGGCCTGACGCGCATCACCCAGTCCGGTGCCGTTGCGCCGGCGCTCGCCGAGTCCTGGGAAATTTCGGCGGACGGGCTGACCTATACGTTCTACCTGCGTCGCGACGTGCGCTTCCATGACGGCACCAGCTTTGACGCCGAGGACGTGCGCTTCAGCCTCGAGCGCGCTTTGGCGCCCGGCTCGACGAACGCGCAAAAGGCGCTGCTGAGCCCGATCCGCGAGGTCTTCGTGGTCGATCCGTATACGGTGCGGCTGCAGCTGAGCCAGCCGACCGCCCTCCTGACCTGGATTCTCGGCTGGGGCGACGCGGTGATGGTCGCGACGGAAACGGCTGAGACGAACGCCAGCAACCCGATAGGCACAGGGCCGTTTCGCTTCGACAGCTGGCGGCGCGGCGTATCCGTGCGGTTCGAACGCAACGACGATTACTGGGGCAGTCCGGCAAACATCGACTCGCTGGTTTTTCGCTTCATTGGCGACCCGGCCGCGGCATACGCGGCGATGAAGGCGGGTGACATTGACGCGTTCCCGAACTACCCGGCGCCGGAGAACATCGTCGAGTTCGAAAACGACCCGGACTTCAACGTGGTTGTCGGCCGCACCACCGGCAAGCTGATCATGTCGGTCAACAACGCGAGGACTCCGCTCAACGACTTACGGGTGCGGCAGGCGCTTAGCTATGCCGTTGATCGCGACGCCGTCATTGAAGGCGCGCTGTTCGGCTTTGGCGAACCCATCGGCAGCCACTTCAGCCGGCAGGATCGTGGCTATGTCGACCTTGTTGACCGATTTCCGCACGACCCGGATCGTGCCCGGTCGCTGCTGGCAGAAGCAGGCTTCGCCGATGGACTCGATCTTACGATGCGCCTGCCACCCCGCCCCTACGCCCGACGATCCGGCGAGGTCATCGCCGCGCAGCTCCGAGACGTCGGCGTTCGCGTCAACATCGAGAACATCGAGTGGGCGCAGTGGCTGGACCAGGTCTTTTCCCGGCGCGAGTTCGACCTGACGATCATCGAGCACGTCGAGCCCATGGACTTTGGCATCTACGCGCGCGACGACTATTACTTTGGCTACGCCAATGACGACTACAAGGCGCTGGTCGCCACATTTGAATTATCGACCGGCGAACGCGAGCAGCTCGCCTTGCTGCAGCAGATTCAGGAGAAGCTGACGGCAGACGCGGTGAACGTCTATCTCGTGCAGTCCGCGAAGCTCGGTATCTGGAAAGCCGGATTAAGTGGCCTCTGGGTGGATGCGCCGATTCCCGCCAATATCGCGACCGATGCCTTCATCGAAGGTGGCCGCGCCGCGTCAGCAGAACCTAAGAGCGATAACGGCGGCTGGGGTTGGCTCGGCTTGGCACTGCTTGCCGGTTTCGCTGCCCTGCTGGCCGTCGCGGCGCAGCAGATGGGCGCCACCTGGCTGGTTGGCAGACTGGCTTCGCATGCCGGGACCCTGCTCGCGGCTACCGTCGTCGTATTTGTCATGCTGCAGGTCGTGCCCGGCGATCCCGCGGCGTACATGATGGGGCTCAATGCCAGCCCGGAGTCCATAGCCGCGCTGCGTGGCCAGATGGGGCTCGATGCACCGGCGGCAACTCGTTACTTCAGCTGGCTCGGTGGACTCGTTAGCGGCGATCTCGGCACCAGTTATACCTATCGGGTATCGGTCGACAGCCTGATCACCGAACGCCTAGCCGTCTCGGCGCCGCTCGCGCTGCTGGCCATCGCATTGTCGCTTGTCCTTGCCATCCCCGCCGGCATCCTCGCCGCCAGCCGTCGCGGCACCTGGGTCGACGGCGTGTTGAACACCGTGATGCAAATCGGCGTGGCCATGCCGAACTTCTGGATCGGCCTGTTGCTGATTCTGGTTTTTGCCACCGGCCTGAACTGGTTTTCCGCTGGCGGATTCGCGGGCTGGGACGCGGGTCTGTGGGCGGCGCTGAAAGACCTGCTGCTGCCCGCCATCGCGCTTGCAGCTCCACTCGCAGCGATTACGGCGCGCGTGCTTCGAACGTCGCTCCTCGATACGATGCATGAAGACTACATACGCACCGCGCGTGCCAAAGGGCTGACCCGTCAGCAGGCGATGTGGCGCCACGGACTGCGCAATGCGTTCATCCCGGTGCTCACCATCATCGGCCTGCAACTCCCGTTTTTGCTCGCCGGCGGCATCATCATCGAGAACGTCTTCTCGCTGCCGGGCCTCGGCCGGCTGGTGTTCCAGGCAATCAACCAGCGCGACCTGATCGTGGTGCAGAACGTAATCGTAGTGCTGGTATTTGCGGTCGTCGCTGTGACGTTCCTGATCGACATCGCCTACCGGGTCGTCGATCCTCGACTGCGGGGCGTGATCCGGTGAACGCTGAGACGGAGACCGACATCACAACTCGCTCGCCGAAATCGCAACTCAGGCTCGGGCTGGCACTCGTTGGCGTGGTCCTGCTGTGCGCCATCGTGTCGCTCGTTTGGACACCCTACGATGCGACGGCCATAGACATCGGTTCGAAGCTGCAGCCCCCGTCCCCGGCGCATCTGTTCGGCACCGATCACTTCGGCCGCGACATCTTGTCCATGATCATGGTGGGCGCCCAGACGTCCTTGCTCGTGGCGTTGATTGCGGTTGGCATCGGTGCCGGAATCGGCGTTCCACTCGGCCTTCTGGCCGCGGCGCGAGGCGGGTTAATCGGCGAAACCGTCATGCGCACGAATGACCTGATCTTTGCGTTCCCATCGCTCTTGCTGGCGGTGATGATCACCGCGGCCTATGGCACCGGCGCGATGAATGCGGTTATTGCCATTGGCATCTTCAACATCCCGGTTTTTGCACGAGTGGCAAGAGGCGCGGCGCTCAGAATCTGGGCGCGCGAGTTCATACTGGCAGCGCGGGTTGCCGGAAAGGGGCACTGGCTGATTTCAACCCAGCACGTGCTGCCCAATATCGCCGGCCTGATTGTCGTGCAGGCGGCGATCCAGTTTGCGCTCGCCGTGGTTGCCGAAGCCGGCCTGTCCTATGTCGGTCTGGGCGTACAGCCGCCAACGCCAAGCTGGGGCCGCATGCTCGCCGAAGCCCAGACGCTCATCAGCCTCGCACCCTGGCTCGCGGTTTTTCCGGGTCTGGCCATCATGCTGCCGGTGTTCC
>CAZFVT010000149.1:0-7953 GCA_964522355.1 uncultured Woeseiaceae bacterium
TGCACCGATTGCGACCGGCACGCTGAAAGTGGTGTACGCGATCAAGCCCGCCGACAGCCCATGCCCCAGTCCGGGCTCGCGATACCAGCCGGACTGCAGCGAGAGGCGCCGCTCTTCATCGCCATTGCGATACTCGATTCTTGAGTTCGCGCTCCACGCCTCTTCCTGATAGAGAGCGCCGACGTAACCGGCCACGTAGTCACCGGTCCGGGTGCCATAGACCGGCGGGCGGTCCACGTCGAAACTGCGCTCGCCTGCCTCCCGCAAGGTACGCGACTGGTCGACGCCGAGATCGATAACCCAGCGTTCGTCGATCTGGAAGCTCTGCACGAGACCGAGGTTTGCAAACAGGCGCGGACCAAACTCGCTCATCTCGTTGCTGATCGAGCTGTCGAACTGGGCCCTTTGCCATGGCGTTGCCCGGAAGCCGACGCGAGTCATGTCGGCCTTGAAGTCCGAGCCTTCCGCTCGCTCGTGCTCGACGAAGAGGGTGGCTCTCTCGAGCATCTGGTAGTCGAAACCCACGAGATAGCCGGTGGCATAGTCGGAGTTGGCGTTGTCACCGCCGAGGTCGAAGCTCGCGTTGGCGCGCATGATCAGGTCGCTGTCAAAGAACTGTCGGCTGATGCCCGTGGTTACAAGCCGGCTCAGCCGATCGTCGCCATCCAGGAATCGATCCTCGGCGTGGGTGTATTTGAGGTTCGCCGTATTGCGACCCGCTACGTACTGAACCTCTGCAAGACCAACGGTACGTTCAGCCCCGGTCTCGAGGTTCTCCTGCATTGCAGCCTGTCCGCGCAGGCCGATGCTCTCGCTGACCTGGTAGCGGCCGTCGACGGCGAACTTGCGGATGCCCTGCTCGGCCGTCCGTTGCTGGCCGAGACCGAACTGCTCATCAACTTCCCGGTATTCGGCGCGAACGTCCAGCGCATCACCGCGATGCTCAACCGAGAGCATCTTCGCATCGCCGGTCTCTTCAGTCGTGCCGAGGTCGCGGGTCGAGGTGGCAATCTCTGCACGTACGAGCGTTGCCGGTGCCGCCTGCCAGCGCAGGTCCACGCCGGCCAGCTCGCCCTCTTCAAGCGCCAGCTGCTCGGATACGTAGGTGGCGCCGGCTTCGAGGGTTCGTGACTCGTTGTGCACCGCGACCCGGCCGCCGGCGATGAGCTCTTCGGCTCCCGTGCCCAGGGTCTCGTACTCAGCGACGATAATGATTGGGTTGAACTCTTCATCGCGACCCGGGATCGGCTGCTTGAAGAAAATCGTGCCGTCGTAAACGTCGAGAATGTAATCGAGATAGCGGGTCAGCGTGCGCGTCGACAGGACCACGGCCGGGTCGAAACGATCCCGGGTTTCGATGCGGATGACTTCGCTGTTTTCGACGATGGGATTGGAACTCAGTTCATACAGTCCCGACGTGCCGTCACCGGCGATTTCGTCGCGCACGAAGGCCTGATCTGTTTCGGTCGCAAAGACGTCGTAGTCGAAGTACCGGCCGTTGAACTCGCTCTTCAGGCCGTTCATTCGCCGCTCATAGCGCGCCAGGTCCGTCGTCGTCAGGCCGCTGCCGGTATCGCCGAACATCGCATTGAACTGTTCCCGTTCGAGCTTCAGGTAAAGCTTGGACTGACTGGGTGCTTCGAAACGCTGGTCCGTGTTGTCGCCATAAAGCGTGTAGTAGCGGGTCGGATCGATCTGCGTCTGATAGGCGCTCTGGGTCCGGCCGCGATCCCGTTCGCTGTCGTAGGACAGCGTCAGGAGGTACTCGCCGAGCACCCGCCCTTTCGCGAAGAACGCGAGGCGACCGTCGTCGTAGTAGCCTTCGTCGAGGCCGGCATCGCCGGCGGCCACTGCGTTGTTGCTCAGCGTGTTGTAACCAACCGTGCCTTCGCCAAAGCCGACCATGATCCAGTCGCGGGGCTCCGGTTTCAGCCAGGCATTGAGCTCCTGCTCGCGACGGTTGGCGAGGTTAAGCCGCAGCGTGACGCGTCCGCTCTGCGAGGTCGGCTCCAGTTCGATGTAAGCGAGGCCGTTGTCGCCCACAGTGAACAGAGGCACACGCTTGCTGATCTGGACCAGCTTGTTTTCCCTCTGGTTCTCGACATCCCACCAGGAGCGATACGGCGCATCGATCGAGAATTCGCCAATGCTGGAATGCCGTGCAGGCTCGCCGAAGCGGTCGTAAAGACGCACGGCCAGCAGCGGTCGAACACGCCCGTCAGCCATCAGTACCGAAGACTCGAGATCGATTTCACCGCGCACCGCCGTTCCGGCGTAGTGTACGGACCGGGTCAGCCGCTCGATGACCCCACCCTGGGCATCCCGAATCTCTGCGACCAGCTCGTTAGGACCCTCAACGAGGCCAACGCCGGACCATCGGCTCAGGGATACCGTTTGCGCAGTATTCGTTTCGACGCCGGTGAAGTTCACGGCTTCCGCCGGCACCCCGTTAACGAACAGCAGGGCCCGCTGCTGGAGCCCGTGTTTAACAGAGACGTTGATGGCCGGAATCGATGGCCGGAAGTCTGTGCTGGGCGCCACCCAGCCCGGGCCAGGCCTGAGCGAGTTGACGTGCGCCTCAAGCTGCTGCGGCGCAGCGAGATGATCGTCCATCGCCTTCTGATTCAGCGCCCGCAGACTCTCGGCAGCGAGGCCCGGAGCCAACCCGCGGGTCTCTGAAACCAGCACGCCGCTCGTCTCCTGGGCGATATCGAGGAACGACTGCTTGCCAGGCTCGCGACCGGACAGGATGAGCTCCACGCGACGATTCTCGCTTCGGCCTTCCAGTGTCGCGTTGCTGGCCACAGGATCGTCGGGCCCGCGGCCTTCAACCTGGATATCGTCGGCAGCAACGTCCAGCAGGTCTGCCAGGTATTCTGCCACCGCACGCGCGCGAACCCGGGACAACACGTAGTTGTCCGCGAAGCTGCTGCGGCTGCGTGGTGAAATGGCGGTGCTGTCGCTGTGCCCGACCGCCGAGATTCGAATGTCCTCGACGCCCTGCCAGGCGTCCACCAGCTCATCAAGCTGATGACGGTCACCGGCCGACAAGTCGGCAGACAGGACGCCGAATTTGAGGTTCAAGACGTAACCGGCGTTGTTCCAGGTCGCAGCTTCGCGGCGCAGGAGCGTTTCAGCTATGGGCGTACGCTGCTTGGCCTCAACCGGGGTGGAGAAGGTCACCATCGCCTTGGACACGAGGTCGCCGGAGACGGCGGGATCGATATCGGCGATAAAGCTGATGACGGATTCCCAGTTTCCGGCCCGGTCATCGAGTGTGATGTTCAGGGACTGCCCGACAATGCGCGGGTTTACGCGTCCAAGACCACTGATTTCCATGCTGTTCGGCCGGAAGCGAACGCCGTCCGGCAGCATGATCATGGCGCTGACGTCCGTGATGTCGATGTTGCCAGTGCCGAGCAGGTTCAATTCGTAGCTGACTTCATCCGGATCACCGGTTCCGCGATTCCTGAGCGACAGGTCGATGCGGCCCTCAGGCGGCGCCTTCTGGCGCAGGTAAAAGTCGGCGCGCATCAGGGCGCCGGGAGAAACATCCACGATCTGTGAATCCGGCCGCCCGGCGAATCGTCCCTGTTCGTCACAGCCAACGATGTCGTAGTAGTCGGGCACCGTGGCGGTATCCAGCTGGGCGACATGGCGTCCCGGCCGAACCGCCTCAAAGTGGAAGCGACCACCCTGGTCGGAGACGGCGTAGCGACCATCCTGGAGGAATACCCGGACTCCCGCGACGCCGCGATCTTCACTATGGGTTTCTGTCGCGCAGCTGCCGTCCACGACGCGTCCGACCAAGGTGCTCACCGATCGGAACAGGTCCTCCTCGAGGCGCAGGCGCGTACTGGCGATGTTGGACACGAAGCCCTGTTCTGATCTCGCGAAGGCCGTGTTGACGAGCTCCTGGTTACGCTGCCCGCCAACAATTTCCACGACGTAGCCAACCCTGACGAGCGCACCGGGGCCGATGTTGCCAACACCAAATTCCATCACTGTGCCGGTCGAGTCGACCGTCGGATCGGCGAGCGTTTCACCGTCCAGGGTTGCCGAGCCGGCCACGTAGCGCATGAAGCGCGGCAGCTGGTCGGTCACGTTCACATCGAAAACCACATCGGTCGCCGAGGTGTTTTCAACCGCGACGTCAAAGCGCACAAAGTCGCCGGGTGCGGCCGAGGCTACCGGCGTCGATTTGGCGACGAACAGCGAGCCTGACTGTGGATCGACGGGAACGTCGAATGAGAACGGGTCATTGCCCGCGGAATTGAAGTCGTTGCTGAAGGACGCTTCGGCCAGGTCAAACGGCGCATTGGGAAGACTCTGCAGCTCGTCGATCGAGCGAGCAGACGGGGCAACGAATCCTGCGGGTGCCAGGAATTCGAGGCGATAGTTGCCCGGTGGAACGACGGGGAACCGGTATTCGCCGGACCCGAAGTCATAGAGCTGGCCACCCGAATCCGTAACGCTCTGCCCGCTGACGAGTTCAGCCGGAAAAACGCTGTTGCCGTCACTGCCAAAAACGCTGGCCAGACTTCCCGTGTCGGCGTTGATCAGACGCACACCGACGCCATCGACCGGCAGCCCGGACTGGGAGTCAAAGACGACGGCCGTCGGGTCAACGATAGACGAAGCAGTCGCCTGGTCGGCCGCGTCAGCCGGGTCTGTGTACGACGCCAGCACGCTGCTGGAGGCAGTGCCTTGCAGAACGCAGTCATTGGCTACGGGGCTACCTGCGCCGCTCGGCAAATAGCCGGCGAAGATTCCGGTGTTGGGCCCGGTCTCGCTCAGTTGGATCGTTTCACTGTCGCCACTGGCCGGGTTGCCAATCGACACCGTGGCCACATCAATGACCTGGAAATCGACGTTCTGATCCTGGTCGTCCAGGCGGACGAAGATCGTCTCACCGAGGTTGAAGCCGTTCGCCTGGCTCAGTGTCCGCGGCACGGTCGGATCCAGCGGGTTACCGTTTTCATCCGGCGGATCCGGCAACGGCACGAACGCGCCGCCGCTCAAGCAGCTCGAGGGACCGACGCTCTCGCTGAGGTCGCCGACGCTCGACACGCGATTGAAACGCAGGGATGAAGGGCTACGCAGGACGGCAGCGATCACTTCGACGGTGTTGCTGCTGGCAACGACCGTCTGACCGGCGGCGTTCTCGTAGTTGAGAAATGCCTGGTTCACGATCGGTGCGCCGGGCGGCGCGGCAGCGGCAATGGGGAGGCCAGTAAACGCTGCAGCGAAGAGACCGATCAGGCCGGATACAAGGCGATTACGTAAGCTCCGAACATGCCTCGGGGGAAACACCTGTTTCCCCCGAAGGCACGAAATCGTCCGGCGAGACCGCCACCGTCCCGGTGGCGATTCCGCACAGGCAGCAAGTCCCGGACCACTCATAGGAGCGGCCCAGGACCTGAGTCTCCTGCAGGACCTAAGGAGCACCGGATACTACGTCTTAGTCGACGACGACCCGGAATCGAACGACGGCCGTCGACGTCGGTCCCGCTGTACCCAGCGTGAATCCGCCGACCGGTCCGAGGCTGACGACACCGGCGGCAACACCACAGCCGTCACCGTCACCGTCACTCGCGTCAAGCGTACAGCCCGTCGTCGTACCGTTCTGTTCTACCTGCGCGTCGGCACCGGCGTACTGGCCAAGGTTCAGCGACACCGGCAGCGACGAGATGTCATCGACGAAGACGACGCCCGTTGCGTCCTCAAGCCCCGTGTTCGTTGCCGTAATTTCGTACTGAACGAACGCACCCGGAATGGCTTTCGGGTCAGTGGTGCCGTTGAACGGGTCTTCGAGCACTGACGATATCTTGGTGACATCGATCACGGCCGAGTTGACGACAAAGCCGTCCTGTACGGTCTGAACACCCGTACCAGCCAGTACGATCTGCGGCGGACCGCCCGGAACGTCGGGACCGGCGTCCGGCACGATCGGCGTGCCAACCGGATCACCCGAGCTGATGCCGCTCGAGGCCGTCACGGTCAGTTCAACCGTCGCTCCGTCGAGGTTACCCGGCGTCGGTGTCGACGGCGCGGTACCGCGGATCAGGAGTCCGATCGAGTTGCTGCCGGCCGTTGAATCCAGGGCTTCGACATAGGGCGTGTCACCCGCATCGACAAGACCATCACCATTGATGTCGGCGAATACCTCGATCGGCAGGTCCATGTCGAACAGGTCGTCAACGCCGTTGACGTTGCCGCCAACGATGTTTGCCGCCTCAAGACGAAAGTCTGTATCGGCGTTACCGATGTTGGTCAGCGTCAGCGAAGTGATCGTTGACGTACCACCCGGCGTTACCGAGGTCGAGACGGCGTCCGTTACGACGAGGGTGAAGTTGACGAGACGGTCAACGACGAAGTCGACCGCGGCGGAATCGACGCGATCCTGCGCCACGCCACCTACTGAATAGTCGACGCTGGCGACGTTACTAACCGTGTCACCTGCAGGCGTGCCGACGGCGAACGCCTGTTGCGTTGCCAGCAGCGACAACGCCACGACGATCAGTCGCGCAGAGCGACTGACATTGCTAAATACCACGTTCATTGTGGTGCTCCTTTTCATTGTGCAAAAAGACCGGCATTCATTGCCGTTCGGGGATCTTTCAAAGACCGCCGTTCTCCCCGAAGCGAGCGGCGGTCTGTTCGGGCCCTAAGTCACCGGGCCTGATGTGCGCCGACGGCCGCAAAGGCCGCCGGCCGGTAATCAATTCAGCCGCGCGCGAAACTGCGCGATGCCTTCCTCACCCGGCTCAATCGGCTCGGCGATAATCCAGCGGATATGGGTGATGTCTTCTGAACGGGCCGGCCGCTCAATGCCGTCATTAACGACGGTGAGCTCACTGGTCTGTCCGTAGTTGACGCCGTCTACAGAGAACTGGACGCTTGCGTCCTCTCCGGTCGCTGAACCGGCGATGTAGGTCAGCTGGGTCGGCAGAGGATTGGTGATGACGATGTTCTCTGCCGGTTCGTCACCGACGTTGGCGTAGGTCAGCGTGTATATGACCTGGTCGCCGGGCGTGACGAGGTCAGCGACGACCAGCTCGGTTCGCTCGCTGCCATCATCGGCAACGACCGTGACTTCCTTCTGCACGATGGTGCGAATGTCGAGCGTGCCGTTCTGCGCCTGCGCCGAGGCGGTGGCGGCGAACATCAACAGGCCGATAAGCATGGTTTTCAGGTTCTGCATTGGTTTTCCCCTTGAGAGTCGAAGACCGGTTTCATTTGAACCCGTCAATCGACCGTGACCTCGAAGACAACGGTTTGAAGGCCGCTGGCGATCGTCAGATCGCCGAGTCGAACGACGACGGAATTTGATCCGCCGTCGTATTCACCGGCATCGCCATCGGCGGCATCGGTGAGCGTTGCGCCGTTGAGCGTGATGCTGCCCGGCACATAAGAAGTGAATGCTGGAATGGCGTCGGCGAAGACCGAGTTGTCGGCCGTTCCGGCACTGGTGACCTCGACGGTCACCGTGTAGGCGAGGGTTGCGCCGGGCACGGCTTCCGTGCCGCCGAACGGATCAGAAACGACGACGGACTTGATGACGTCCAGGCTGACGTCCGCAACCAGGTACTCGGCGGTCACGGACGCGGTACCGCCGCTGGCCCCCAGCAACGCATCGAGCCCACCCTCACCGGCACCGACAATCGTGTCGCCGGGAGACCCGGTGCCGGTCGCCGAAAGAACGGTCAACTCGCTCAGGCCGCGATTGCCGTTGACGACACCGCCGGGGATCGAGTTAACGAGCAGCATCGAAATGGTTTCGTCCGCTGCCAGCAATGGATCGTTTACGCCCGGATCCCAGGCCACGTCGGCCGGCGTCAGGTCGCCACTACCGTCCGTATCGAAATAGATCGGCGGGACCGCGAGCACCGGATCAAAGTCATCACCGGGCAGGTTGCTGTCTGCCGCAAAGGTGAATGCCTCCGGTCCGTT
>CAZFVT010000150.1:0-7897 GCA_964522355.1 uncultured Woeseiaceae bacterium
TTGGGTCAAGCAGTGAGTTGGCGGGGTAGACCCAAAGACCGGCAATCACGTCGTGCCCGACCGCGCGCACTTTATTGATCGCCAGCGAGAAGTCATCGCAGATCTCGCCGCTCGCGACCTGATCTGACCCCTCTCCTTTCCGCCCGATAGATCGCTCTCGTGTTACGGGAGGCGCGTCCGTGTTTGGCCGTGCGAAACAGCGTCGTTACTGACCAAATGATCTAAAGAGATAATGTTATACATTTATGTCTTTTGTGATAGATTCGGGCGAGCGCTCATTCATAGAGCTCATACAACAACGACGACTACGCGGGGGAGAATTCGATGAATTCCAGGTTAGTCATGGTCGCCTTGTGCGCCACTGCAGCTTCGGGCTTTACCCTGCCCGAAACCGCGCGTGCGCAGGGTGCGGAAGTATCGATCGAAGAAATCATCACGACGGCGCGACGCCGTGAAGAATCGCTGCAGGAAACCCCGGTTTCCGTTTCGGCGTTTGGCCCTGAGCAGATCGCCAACCGCGGCATACGCAGCGTTGACGATGTAGCTCGGTACACGCCGGGCCTGAGTTTTGCCAAGGCCTTCGGGCGTTCCACCGACCGACCGGTCATCCGCGGACAGGGCAACGTCCTGGCCGGCGTGCAGTTCGGCGTCGAATCGGGTGCGGCCTATTTCATCGACGGCATCTACTACCCGGGCGACCTGTCGTCGCTGGACCTCGCGAACATCGAGCGGGTCGAGGTGATTCGCGGTCCGCAGGCGGCGCTCTATGGACGAAACACTTACTCCGGCGCGATCAACTTCGTCACCAAGTCGCCGGGCGACAAGCTTGATGGCAACGTGCGAGCGCGCTACGGGCAGTTCGATGACCAGGAAGTCTACGCCTCGGTCCGCGGGCCGCTGACGGACTCCCTGTCCGGCAGCCTGACCGGCCGCTACTACACCTTCGGCGGTCAGTATCGAAACCTCGTGACCGGCAGGATCGTCGGCGAAGAGGAAACCACGTCGATCAGTGGACGCCTCGACTTCGCGCCGACCGACGCATTTACCCTGAGCGGTCGTCTCCTCTACCAGGAAGACCGTGACGGCACCCGCCCGTTCTTCCTGCAGCCCTCGGAAATGAACAACTGCAACCCGGGCACGCGATCCAACGCGAGCTGGCTTTGGACGGGCAGCGACAACAACAACCAGTACTACTGCGGCGAGATCAACCGGCAGGCAGACAGCGTACAGCTCAATGACGGCGATGCGATTGCAACCATTCTCGTGCCCGGTATTCCCGATACGCCGCTGCCCGGGTTTTCGCTGCCGACTTTCCCGCCCGGACTGTTCCCGGGCGGCGACCCCTACAACCCAAACAACGGCCTGGCGTTCTCTGGTGTTGAAAGAGACATCCTGCTGGCCAACCTGAAGGCAGACTGGCAGTTTGATAACGGCTTTCTCCTGACCGGGCAGTTTGCGTCCCGCACGGAAGATCGAAAGACCGGCTCGGACTCTGACCACTCGTCGATGAACTACCTGTACCAGGCGTTTGCACCGCCGGCGCCGGAGACCGTGGAATGTGCGTTCTGCGCGTCGGGTCAGACGGAATTCGATGACGTCTCGTTTGAGGTTCGACTGGAGTCTCCGGCCGATAACAGCCTCCGCTGGATGGTTGGTGCGTTCTACTACGACCAGACCCAGGACAATGCCGACATCACCTTCGCCGGCGTCGACCCGGTCGACATCACGGCCACGGTTGAGAATGTCGCGGTCTTCGGCTCCATTGAAACGGACATCACCGACAACTTCACGGCAACCCTCGAGCTGCGCTACTTCGACGAGAAGAAAGGCCGCACCGAGATCGATATCGAGGACGCCGCCAACAACGTGAGCTTCGAGAACTCTTTCGACGAGATTGCTCCCCGGCTGTCGCTGAACTGGCGCCTGAACGATGACATGATGCTCTACGGCATCTACGCCAAGGGCTACAAGCCGGGCGGCGTCATCGGCAGCGACGGTGCTGACCTCGTGCCGCCGACGACGACCTACGAGCAGGAAGAATCGGATAACTTCGAACTCGGCCTGAAGAGCACGCTTCTCGACGGCCGCATGATTGCCAACGCGTCCGTGTTCTTCATCGATGCCAGCGACATCCAGCTGACGACCCCGCTCTCCAGTGGCGGCAGCGGCGCGCTGACCTCAGTCGTGACCAACCAGGGCAGCGGTGAGACCTTCGGTATTGAGCTCGACGTCATGTTCGCCCTGACCGAAAACCTGACCGTTGGCGCGACCTACGCGCTTGCAGACACGGAGTTCACCGAAGGTTGCGATGACTTCCAGTGGACCTTAAGTTCCGGCGGCGGCATCTTGTCGGATGCAGATGCCTGTACGGGCACCGACCCGAGCGGCGGTAACGGCAACGGCTCCATCGTCGGCAACCAGTTCCCCTTGAGCTCGGAAAACCAGTTCAGTGCCTATGCAGACTTCCGCACCCAGATGGGTGAAGGCGAATTCTTCGCCAACCTGAACTACTCCTGGGAAGACGAGAAGCCGGTACAGGTGCATAACCTGGCTTGGGTCCCCGCCGCGAGCCTCGTCGATGCGCGCCTTGGCTGGGAGAACGAGTCCTGGACGGTCGCCATTTACGGTCGCAACCTCACCGATGAAGATGCACCGTCGATGGTCACGCGCTGGCTCCAGGACCCGCTGCTGAGCATTAACGCCGGCGGCGCGTTCGGCTCCCAGATTAGCCCGACGAATGCGGGCGCACCAGCAGGCTTCTGCGTGCCCGGCGCCTGCTCAACCAACTTCCCGCGCGCTTTCTTCGGCGACATGCGGCTCGGCCGCAATGCGGGTGTCGAAGTGTCCCTGAGGTTCGGCAGCTGATTCGGGAAGTCGAATCCAGCAAGAGGGCCTTCCGAGTTAGGGCGGTGTAAATCTGCCCGCAGCGAAACACGCTCCACCTCTGCCGATTCCAGGCAGAGGTGGAGCGTGTCCCAATCTACGTAGGAGCGGCATCTTGCCGCGATCGCGGCTGGAAGCCGCTCCTACGCCAGCATACTGGTAAACATCCCATCCGAAAGCGCGACTTGCGCCTGTGACCAGCCCTTGCGCCACCCTGGTGTAGACTGACCGCCACAGACCCAAAGCGGAAGTCAGGCAATCCCCAATCCTCCAAGGCAGACGCGTACCACTTGCGAACACTTCGCCGTTCGAGAGAGTGTGTCGATTGACAAAGCTACCTTGAGATAGAGAAACATCCGATCCTCGCCGGAGGCATTAGACGACCTGTGTATCACCGATTCAAATGGACAAGATCCTCTCGCCGTCGAAACGGTTTGACAATGGAATATGAGCCGCTTCAACCCTACTTCCTGTTGGCTAGTAGTATTACCGCAGGATGTAAGACATTCGTCGACGTCGGAAGCAATATCGGCGCATATTCCGTTCTAATGAGCCAGGTCCCTTCACTGGAGAAGACCGTCGCATTTGAGGCCAACCAATCGGCCGCCAGAGAAATGCGGGCCAACTTCCAATTGAACTCCCTCGATGTTGACGTTCAGACTGTCGCCGTTTCGGATCAAAACGGAACCCTGAATTTCGGTATCGTCAGCCGTCTCGCCGGAAATAGCGCGATTGTGGACACAAGCGACAATCAGTCTTTCCGCGAGGTAGAACAGGTCGAATGTGTAACACTCGATGACGCTCTGGAAGGCTGCTCAGGGCCTTTCGGCATCAAGATCGACGTCGAGGGTCACGAGGAAAATGTCCTGAGAGGCGCGAGCACTCTGCTGAAAAATCCCTGCGTGGTTCAGGTTGAGAATTTCAACGACAGATTGGAGTTTCCAGAGGGGTACTCGAAAATCGCAAGGATTGGACCGGACTGGTACTACTCCAACATAGAAAGCCTCCAGCTCCGCGCCCGCGATTTGTTTGAACAAGCGTCGGCGATGATGATCGAGGCGAACCACGAACGGAAATCCGCCGCCATCCATGCTGGCGATTTCGCGCTTGTCGTCTCTGGTCGAAGCTACGACGTTATCAAAAGAATTGCCCTGAAAATCTTCGGTTCGCGACTTTAGGGTCGCAGGGCTGTCACTGCGCCGTAGACCGACCCGAAGGGTGAGCTTCCTTCCGAAAGCAGCCTGCCGGACAAATTGAGCCACACTGGCTGCTAATGACCCATACCGGACGGTGCGAACCGATAAAGAACTCTGATTCCGTATTGCAATGAAGATTCGGTCACTTCTTCGCCTCACCCGCCTAAACGCGCTCCCAGTGCCTAAACGATATCGAGAGCAGCTTCGAATGAAGGAAAAGCGAACGGGCTACTACGGTGTGTGGATTGTGATTCTGGTTCTTATTGCGCTCGGCTTTCTGGACTTGCCCAGAATGATGTCTGCGCAGGTGTTCGCGTTGTTGTCTCTCGCATTCTACGTATCCATGTCCGTCAGCGGGCGAGCGATGGTTTCGCTACTCATCTTGCTCGCGATCGCAAATGTCATCGTTGCTTATCTGCCAACGAGGTTCGCACCAAGCAGCTCAGCGTGGGCTCTACTAGTTATGTTCCCAGCGTTTTTGCTGACTGCGTGTTGGACTGGTCGACTGCAGTTCGTGAGGGCATGTGGTCCCAAGTACCGGAACTGGCCAGGGAATGATTGAACGCATAGAACTAGAACGACAGCTTTTGGCCGATTGCTGCCCCTCGAGCCACTCAAACCTAACCGGTTTGAACGTCCGCTCCCCGACTGAGCCCACTATGAGCATTCCGGTCCCGAGAAACTTCAGGTTAGGTAAGAGCAACCTCAGGTCTCAGCCCGTATACGACAAAGGCAGAGGTTCTCTCTACGGATCCCGTAGTACCACACGTCCGAAGATAGAACTTTTTCTTCGTTAGCCCAGGTGAGCGCTATTCGAGCCCAAGTGACCCGGGGTTGATTCGGCCCTTGGGGTCCAGCGCTTTTTTCACGTCTTCAATGACGCGCCAGGATTCAGGCCGCAGGCCCTCCCGGTAGGGATAGGCCTTACCTATCTGCAGGTGTACACCACCGATCTCGCAGAAGAGATCGATCAGGGCCTGTCGAACGTCCGCTGTGACCTTCGCCGCGTCCGGGTTGGCATCGAAGCCGGGCATGCGCTTCAGGACATCCTGCTCGACGGTCTCACAGTGAATCTCGGTCAGCGCGTCGGGCGTAAAGAACACCGGTTCGATGACGAAGCAGTTCGTCGACACGGTTGCCAGCAGGAAGCCGGCGCCGATGCCGTGCGCCTCCATGTCCCCGCTTCGCTCGGCCAGCAGGGCCGTCACCGCATCCATGGTGGACGCGGCTTTCGAGTGAGGCACAAGCGTGTGGACGGGCGTCCAGCGTTCGCCGTTCGGCCCGACCATATTGTTGAGAGGCCCAAACGGGCTGGCGCGCAGGAGCGTGGGAATGCTGTTCTAGATTGCGTTGCCGCCGTGCCGCTCGCCGATCTCGCGCACGGTGTCGGCAGCTGCGCTGGCGGCCGCTTCGATCCGCTCCTCGATCATGACGTGCAGCGAGTACTGCACGTCCTTCATGAAGCCACGGCCCGCCATGGCTACCTTCGCCCCATCCTTGATGGCGCCGAGCAGCGAATCGCCGGACTTGAGGACGCCCGCAAACTTCTTTACGTCGCTCATCAGGCTCTCGCGCTGCATGCGAACAGCCTGCAGGTAGGGATCAAAAGCAAAGCACTCGTCCGCGACATTGGCTCGCGAGATGTCGCTCATTGCGGCGACAAGCGCCGGGTAGTCAGGAAAATCGAAAGACAGGGACGCCCGATGGCGAGACTCGGGAATCAGGCGCAGGGTGACGGACGCTTTCAGACCGAGCGCACCGGTATCGCAGGTGAAGAGCCCGGTCAGGTCCGGCCCATAATGGCGGAAAAAGGGCGAGCCGTTTTTCTGCGCGCCGGCGCCGGTCCTGACGAGGCTGCCGTCGGCGAGTACAACTTCGAGACCGACCACCGAGTCGGCGGCCGAGCCGTGCCGTGACGAACCCCAGAAGATGCTGTTCTGCGACACGCTGCCGCCGACGGTTGCGTGACGTCCGGACAGGGTGCCCCAGTAAGGGGTGCGAAGGCCGCTGCCCTCAAGCGCTTTGTGCAGGGATTCCCAGGTGCAGCCGCTTTGCACGGACACGAACATGTCCGTCTCGTTGATCTCGAGCACCCGGTTCATCGACTGGGTATCGACAATTACCGTACCGGCTTCCGCAGGCACGATCCCGCTCGTGTAGGACATGCCGCCGCCCCGAGCAATAATCGCGTGCCCGGCCTCGGTGACGGCCTTAACGACGGCGGACAGCTGTTCGGCGGAGTCCGGCTGCACAACGGCAAGGGCCGGCGTCGATTTGGTGTAGACATCCTGGGCGTAAAGGCTCGTGCTGTAGTCATCCGTCAGCACGCGCCCCTCGCCGACGATGTCGACGAGTGCGGATACGATCACTATTCCTTCGGGCCTTGCTGCGGACACGGAGCTCTCCAGATGAATCTGTGCGATTCAGGCGGAAATGCCTTATTAGTATGTCATTATAACCACTTCCCGAACCGGCGCCTTCATTATGACCTCGAATCAACAAATCCTGTTAAGGCGACAGTGCGAAGGCGAACCGACGGCCGACGACTTCGAGCTCGCAGAAGCGCCGATGCCGTCAGCCGCGGACGGCGAGCTGCTCTGCGAAACCCTCTATTTGTCGCTCGACCCCTACCTTCGCGGCAGGATCTCCGGCCGGCATCTGACAGGCGCCATTCTTCCGGGCGAACTGATGGCCGGCGAGGCCGTTAGCCGGGTGATCGAGTCACACCATCCTGATTTTGAAGCCGGTGATCTCGTCGCGGCGCACAGCGGCTGGCAGCAATTCAGCGCGATACCCGGCGCCGAAGCGCGCCCCCTAGATGCCTCCGTTGAACCCGCCTCGCTGTTCCTCGGCATTCTTGGCATGCCGGGCCTGACCGCCTACGCGGGACTCCTCCGCCTCGGCGAGCCCAAAGAAGGCGACGTTGTGGTCGTCTCGGCGGCCTCAGGTGCCGTAGGTTCGATGGTCGGACAGATCGCGAAGATCAAGGGATGCACGGTTGTTGGCGTCGCCGGCTCGCCTGAGAAATGCGCCTGGGTCACCGAGGTCGCCGGGATGGATCACTGCATCAACTACAAGACGGAAGACCTCCGCGAAGGGCTCGACCGCTGTTGCCCTGACGGCATCGATATCTACTTCGACAATGTCGGTGGCGACATGCTGCAGGCGGTCATGGAACGGCTGGCGTTAAACGCGCGGGTCGTCCTCTGCGGGCTGATGTCGCAGTACAACGTGACCGAGATGCCGCCCGGCCCCAACCCCGCCTGGATCATCAAGGCCCGGGCCACGGTGCGCGGCATGGTGGTTTACGACCACGAGGACCTGCGCGAGGCGTTCGTCAATGACGCCAAGGAGTGGCTAGCGGAAGGTCGAATTCAGTACATCGAAGACCAAACGCGCGGGCTGGAGAATGCCCCCGAGGCGTTCTCGCGACTGATGCGCGGCAAGAACCACGGCAAGGCGATTGTTGAGGTAAGCACCCCTTAAGCTGACAGCGCCCTACTCCGGCGCCGCGAGATAATCGATCAGCACCTGGATCTCATCGTCCGTAAGAGTGTTCTGGTAGACCATCGCGTTGCCGGGAATCACCTCGGCGGGCGAACGAATCCAGGCCGCCAGCGTTTCCGGGTCCCACGCCAGGTCGGCCTCTTGCAGCGCCGCCGAGTACGGAAAGTCTTCGTGGGCTGCCGCCTGGCTGCCGACGATCGCGTTGAGGTTGGGCCCTAGTTTGTGCGGTTCCCCTGCCCCGACCGAATGACAGGCCTGGCAGCGCATGAAGAGGAGTTCGCCTCGCTCCCTCGCCGTCACGTCCTGCGCCG
>CAZFVT010000151.1:0-7856 GCA_964522355.1 uncultured Woeseiaceae bacterium
CCTGCGTCGCGAATTTTCCGGCGAGGGCTGCCTTCAGTTCGAGGCAGTAGTCATCGAGGCTGCCGCCAAAGCCATTGGCATGGGCTTCCAGCCAGTACTGGTGGAACTCGGCCATCCACGTCCTTTGCCCGACATCGCCGAAGGAGTGAATGTAGCTTTCATCCTGAGCGCCCCAGTTTTCGAAGACGATGCCGAGCTTGAAAGTGGCCTGGGTGGCCTTCATGAATTCCTGCTCGTCGATCTCAAAAAACTGGTGAAACCGGCGCATGGTGGGAACCGTTGCCTCACCGACACCCACGGTTCCGATCTGATCGGATTCGACCAGGGTGACGTCCAGCATATGACCCAGTCGCTTTGCCAGGCTGTAGGCTGTCAACCAGCCAGCAGTGCCGCCACCGGCGACGACCACGCGCATTTTTTCTGCCATCAACAATACTCCGGAGTGTCGACGTTCCAGGTCTTATTGCATCCGCCGGCCAGCAGTGTCCCCCTGATCGGTCCCGCCATGCTCGACAAAGCCCCGAGATACTCTTCGGGTAACGTGCCGTCATGATGTCGGGGGAACCGAAAGCCATCGAGACCACCGACGTCTGCCGGTGTTTCTCACTCGGATCGTTGAGAGGATAAGCACCCTTTTCCCATCCGGTCAACGGCAAATGCTTGGCGGGAAAGGCGCGTGTACCTGTCCCGAGAAAAGGTCCGCCGCGCCTCTGAGGCCAGGGTTTGCCCACAGAGCAGTGACCGGGAACCGGACGCGGCAGCTTCGGCGTCCGCACCCGATAAATCCCCAAGATGAGTAAACCGCAGAGGCCGATCGTGACGCCGGCGAGGCTGGAGTTGCGTAGCCAATAGTGATAGAACGAAGGGGAGAGGGCGGGCAGTTTCCCCTCCTGATGCACCTCGAGATGGTAGCGCTAACATAGGTTGCCCGCGGAGCCATGCCGCTTTAGGCCTTTGCTCTCCGCCGACCTCGCGGTGATGGAGAGGAGCGGGGCGCGGTTCGATTGCGCTACCTGACGGCAGACGGGTCCGTCACGGTCACGCTACGTATCAACAACGCCAATCGGCGAGCCGGTTCGACCGGAGGGGGGAATACCAACGATGATCAAGATTCAGCGCGTGGCAGCATTGACGTTCACGTTCCTGGTCGTGGCGCTCAGCGCTCAGGCCAACGACCTTGTGGTGCGTGAATTTGAGAAAACGCAGCTAACCCCCGTCTACTGGTCGGAAGGCGCCAGCTTCGGCGACTTCAACCAGGACGGCCATCAGGACATCGTCAGCGGTCCGCATATGTGGCTGGGGCCGGATTTCAAGAATCGCTATGAGTATTACCCGGCGGTGGCGCCGACCAAACGCCTACCCAACGATTTCGGCTTCTATTCGAACGACAACTTCTTTTCGTTTGTCTATGACTTTAACGACGACGGCTGGCCCGATGTCCTGACGGCAGGCCTTCCCAACACCCCGGCGTACTGGTACCAGAACCCCGGCGAAAAATTTGGTGGTCCGGCCCCTGATCGGCCGGTGCACTGGGAGCGGCACTTCGTCATCAATGCCGTCAAGAACGAGGCCCCGACGTTTGGCGACATCACGGGCGATGGCGTGCCCGAGCTGCTGCAGGCCTATCACAAGCATTACGGCTATGTCGCGCCGAACCCCGTGTCGCCGACCCTGCCCTGGATCTTCCACAAGATCTCGACCGAAGAAGACATCGTGCATCACTACACCCACGGACTGGGCTATGGCGATGTGAACGGCGACGGTCGCACGGACGTCATGCACAGCAACGGCTGGCTGGAACAACCCGACTCCCTGGAAGGCGATCCGGACTGGGAGTTTCATCCTTTCCCCTTCGTCGACCGCTCGGGCACCGACGTGTGGGATATCCTGCTGAAGGGTGGATCGAACATGTTCGCCTATGACGTGAACGACGACGGGCTCAACGACATCATCACCAGCCTGGACTCACACGGCTGGGGTCTGAGCTGGTTTGAACAGACCCGCGAAGGTGGCGAAATCAGCTTCAAAGAGCACGCCATCATGAGCAAGCAGGCGGAAAACACCGATAACCCCTACGGCGTTCAGTTCTCCCAGCTGCACGCGGTCGAGCTTGTCGACATCGACGGTGACGGCCTGTTGGACATCGTGACCGGAAAGACCTACCGGGCTCACGACTTCATCGATCCGGGCGCCCGGGATGCTCCCGTTGTCTACTATTTCCGGCTCACGCGGAACAACGGCCAGGTCGAATACATTCCGCATATGATCGACGACAACTCGGGCATCGGGCGGCAGCTGGTAAGCGGTGATCTCAATGCCGATGGACTTCCCGACCTGGTGGTCGGCAACAAGCTCGGTGCCTTTGTTTTCATCCAGAAGGTCCGGGCCGTCAATCAGCAGGAGTGGGAGAAAGCCCAGCCTGTGCGCATCCAGAGTCTTGGAGACCGCTAGGCGATAGCGTCGACCGGGGGTTATTCTCGCGACCGTGGCCAAGACCAGACAAGCGGCGGCTCGTCGCCATCACGCGCGGGTGACCATTAGTGACGTAGCCGATCGCGCGGGCGTCTCGCCGATGACCGTTTCCCGGGTGATCAATCGCGAGGGCAGCGTCCGCGACAGCACGCGCGCGGCGGTCGATGCCGCCATCCGGGAGCTCGGCTATTCGCCGAACCGGGCGGCCCGCAGCCTGGCCAGTGGCAACCAGATGCAGGTCTGCCTGCTGTATGCCAACCCAAGTAGCACCTACCTCAGCGAGACCCTGCTGGGCGCGCTGGAGCAGGTTCGTGAGAACGACACGCAGCTCGTCGTTGCCGAGTGCGAGGGTGAGGCAGATGCCGAGCGGACCATACTCGATCAACTAAAAGGCGGTGTCAGCGGTGTCCTGCTGGTACCGCCGCTCGCCGATTCCCTGCATTTGCTCAATCTGCTCAAAGAGCGCGACGTACCGACGGTAACCATGGGCCCGCAGCTGGTCGGCGACCGCATCTCATCGGTGGTCATCGATGACAGAAGCGCGGCTCGTGAGATGACCGAATACCTGATCGAGCTGGGCCACCGGCGCATTGGCTTCATCACAGGCGACCCGAAATACCTGGTCAGCAAAGCGCGCAAGAGCGGCTATCGTGACGCCCTCAAAGCTGCAGGTATCAAGTGGCGCCCTGAGTTGGTTGCCACCGGGCGGTTTTCATATCGCTCGGGTCTGGAGGCGGCGGATCGCCTGCTTGCGCTGCCTGAAATTCCGACGGCAATCGCGGCGAGCAATGACGAAATGGCGGCGGCGGCGATTTCTGTTGCCCATCGTCGCCATATCGACGTGCCCGGTGAACTGACCGTAACCGGTTTCGACGACACGCTGCTGGCAACCACGGTCTGGCCGGAGATCACAACGATCCGCCAACCCATTAGTGATATGGCGAACGCCGCGATCAATCTGTTGACGCGAAGTATTCATGCCCGTCGTGCGGGTCGCGAAACAGAATGTGAGCATCTGACGCTCGACTATCGACTGATTTCGCGTGAAAGCTCGTCGCCGCCCGGGCGGCACGTCGACGAGTAGCGCGCTGCATGACGACTAGACGAAAAGCGTATGTTTGCTATCGCGGTTCCTGCGTCATCAAAAGACGTTATAGGTGCGATTCGTGTCCGCAAGACGCGTGTAAAGAAGTTTTTTTCGTTGGCTCATAACGAAAAATTATTCAAAACGGATGCCGTGATGAAGAAAGGCTGGAGTTGTTTGAGCATTAGTGATAGAAAAGCTAGGAGTTTGGAAACGACGCGTCCGCGTTTTTTTTAGGCGCAAATGGTAGCGCTAACAAAAACGCGGCTTATGGCGTGTCAGGGCGACATGACACTTAAGTAGAATACCGGGACAACCCGGGGGGGAGTGATTAATGTTTGAAACCAACGTAACTCCGCGACAGACCAAGCTGGCTGCCGCGGTATCTGCTGCATTGTCCATTGCGGCCGGCCCGGCGATGGCCCAGCAACCTATGGATGAAGTCGTCGTTAAGGGCGTACGCGGCAGTCTGCAGGCGGCCCTCGATCAAAAGCGCGAGAGCACCGGCGTCATGGACGCCATCTCAGCGGAGGATATCGGTAAGTTCCCGGACACCAACCTCGCGGAGTCGCTCCAGCGCATCACCGGCGTGTCCATCAACCGTGTCAACGGTGAGGGGTCGGAGGTCACGATTCGTGGCTTCAGCGGCGACTTCAACCTGGTGACGCTCAACGGCCGCATGATGCCCGCTGCTGATGCGCAGCCAGCCTTCTTCGGTATTAACGCCAACACCACCGGCGGCGACACCCGCTCTTTCGACTTTTCGAACCTCGCGTCCGAAGGCGTAGCCGGCCTGCAGGTGTACAAGACCGGCAAGGCCTCGGTGCCCTCCGGCGGTATCGGTGGCACGGTCAACATCCAGACCCTCCAGCCGCTGGCCGCGGGCAACCAGTTCACCGTGGGCGCCAAGGCCATGCAGGACGATGGTGCCAGCGGTATCACGCCTGAAGTGAGTGGTTTGGGCAGTTGGGTGAATGATGCCGGCACCTTCGGCGTGTCCGCCTTCGCGTCCTACCAGGATCGCGAATTCTCGAATCGCACGGCAGGTATCGCCGGTTCGGTTAACTGGACCTTGCCATTCAACTCAGGTGCCTTCCCGCTCGCTACCGTTAACAATGAGCCGGGCCCAGACGATCTGGCTGGCTTCCCGAGTTCCGCATACGTGGCGTTCAGTGAGAACCAGCGAACGCGAACCAACGCGGCCATCAACCTGCAGTTTGCACCGACGGATCGCCTGACCTTCACCGTCGACGGCCTGTTTGCACAGAATGACCAGAGCCAGGTTACCGTTTCTGACCTGCCGTTCTTCATTCGTAACTTTGACTTCCTGCAGTTCGACGGCAACCCGATCGTCAGCCTGCCGCAGTTCATTGGCGATCGATTCGTCGGCGACAGCGGCGCTGATCCCAACCAGGGCGGCGGTGAGCTTCCGTTCCGCAACAGTCTGTTTGAGCTGCGCGACGAGCTGACTTCCTTCGGCTTCAACGTTGAGTACCAGATCAACGACTCCCTGACGTTTGCATTCGACGCGGCGACGGGTGAGGCCACCTCGGGCGGCAACCATCCCAGTGGAGCTATCACCGAAGCGGTTTCGATCGGCGGCCAGGCCGTAGCAGGCCAGTATGTCGACTACCGCACGGCAATCCCGGGAGCGCTCCAGGCGATTGCCGACGGCGCGCCCGGCACCAGTGCCATGGTCAATGGCGAAATGGTCAACTTCCCGGGCGGTAACGGCAACGGCATCTTCGAGGCATCCGAACTCGGTGCCCAGTACGCGCTGCGAAACTTCGCCGATCAGGAGACAAACCTTGACCAGGTCCACCTGAAGCTCAACTTCGACAATGGCGGTCCGGTTCAGGCCAACTTCGGCATGAGCTATATTGAAAACGAGCTGTCGTTGATCACCGAGAACTACCGTGACGAACTCGGCGGCTGGAACACCTCGACCCCGGGCGATATCGCGACGCTCCTGGGCGAAGATGCGATCTCTCCCGTCTGTATCCTTTGCGAGTTCGACGACAACGGCAATCGCAGCACGCCGACCGACCAGTTCGTATCGGACTACCTGGCGGCCGGCGGTTTCATCGCGCCGACTGCAAGCCTGCGGCGAGTGGGTGAGGAAGCCTTCTACATCAACCCGTTTGCACTCACCGAAGCGTTTGACGGCTACACGACCGCGAGCGGCAACAGTACCTTCGATAACGAAAACCGGAACCTGTTCAGCACCGGCAACCAGCTGATCACGGAGGAGATCTTCTCGATCTACGCGGAGGGTATGTTCGAGGGCGAAATTGGCGACATGCCGATCCAGGTTGTGGCTGGCTTGCGCTACGAGAAAACGGATGTCGAATCCACGTCTATCCAGAGCGTCCCGCTGAACAAGGTCTGGACCTCGGACAACGACTTCATCGAAATCCTTGGCCCTGACGAAGAGGCGGTCACACAGACTCACGACTACGACAACCTCCTGCCGAACATCGATATTTCTATCGACGTCACGGACGAGTTCAAGGCACGTGTCTCGATGAGTAAAACGCTCGCGCGTTCGCCGTACAGCAACATGTTTGTCAACACCAGTGCGGGTAACCCCAACACGGCGACCTTCCTTGGCGGCTTCGCCAACGGTAGCCGGGGTAACGCGGCACTGGATCCTCTGGAGTCGAACAACCTCGACATCTCGCTTGAGTACTATTACGGCGAAGGCAGCGCCTTTACGGTCGCCTTCTTCGACAAGCAGGTCTCGAACTTCATCGGTAACGAGCAGGTCACGACGAACCTCTTCAACCTGCGAGACGTTTCCAGCGGCCAGCCGGGTACCCGCTCGGGTCAGGCCGTCCAGGAACTGCAGGATCGTGGCTTCGACGTAACCGAGACCAGTCTCTTCACCATGACTGCGATTCTCGACAACCCGGCGGACTTCCCGGGTGGTGCCGACGAGTACATCGACATCAGTGAGCCGGGTGGACGTGACCAGGCGAACGCTGTCTCCAGCGCGTACAACATCGCGGCCGATGCGAACGACCCGCTGCTGGACTTCATCGTGCAGCAGCCAACCAATGCGGAGAACGCTGGCATCGACGGCTGGGAGTTGAACTGGGTGCACTTCTTTACCGGTTCGCTTGAGGGCTTTGGTTACCAGGCGAACGCGACCTTCGTGAACGGGGACGTCGGCTTCGACTTTACGGCCGATCCGAACACCGAGGATCAGTTCGCGCTGACCGGTCTGTCTGACTCTGCAAACCTGCAGCTCTTCTACGAGAACGAGAGGTTTGCCGTCCGAGTGCTGTACAACTGGCGCGACGAGTTCCTGGCGAATACCAACGTCGGTAACCGAGTTCCGCGTATTGTTGATGAGTTCCAGCAGCTGGACTTCAGCGCCAGCTACTCGGCTAGCGACAATCTGACGTTCACGCTGGAAGGCATTAACGTTCTGGAAGAGCCGGTCATCTGGCGCGGCAGGACGGACGCCCAGCTCCAGCAATACGTGGAAGGCGATGCCCGCTACCTGCTGGGTGCGAGGTACAACTTCCAGTAGCAGGCGGCAAAGCCGAGGCTGAGTCCAAGGGTACCCACCGGCAGGTCGGTGGGTACCCTCTTCCCAATGCGGCCTGACGCGAACGACCAAGCCCAGTGACCGCGGGCCCGTTGATTGGGACGCGAAGCCTTCGAACACATCCTGCTGTCAGAGTCTGTTGACGATGGAAAAGCGCCAGGCTTTGGAATCGAAAGAGCCAACCGTACACACGGCAGGAATTCGGTCGAGGAGATTCCAGATCGTGAGGTGTGCTCGACCAACACGCAGCGGTTGCCTGATCAGCGAAGATCACATTTCGGCGGCATGCTTGCGCGCGAATCCACGATGAACAACGGCGTCGCAACGGTGTTGCGCGCCATCCAGCTCGGAGACGACAAATGAGCGCAGCGCAAAGAACGGTGGAGACATTCAGCGACGCTGAGAAACGCTGGTTGTTCATAGGCTGTTTTGTTGCCTTGACCGCGACTTCCTTTGGCTTCGTTGTCCGCACGCAACTCATCGGTGAGTGGGGTATCGAGTTTAATCTCACCGAAGTGCAGAAAGGCGAAATACTCGGCGTCGGACTGTGGCCATTCGCCATCAGCATCATTCTTTTCAGCCTGGTCATCGACAAGATCGGTTACGGAAAGGCGATGGCGTTTGCGTTCGCTTGTCACGTTTCGTCGGTCGTGCTGACAATTTTCGCGACAGGCTATTGGTCTTTGTACACGGCGACATTTATCGCCGCACTGGGCGCCGGCACGGTCGAGGCGGCGATCAATCCTG
>CAZFVT010000152.1:0-7853 GCA_964522355.1 uncultured Woeseiaceae bacterium
GCGCTCAGGCTCAAACTGCCGATTGATAACCTCGTGTGGGCCGGCGTGGCCATCGCCGCTGTGGTCAGCGCCCTGTCGCTGCATCTCGGCGCCCGTTACCTGCTCCGCCGCCTGAAGCTACGCCCGGCGCTGCTGCTTCGCGGGGCGCATTAGGAGAGGGCTGCCATGCATCGTGTTCTCCGATTGATCGCGCTCCTGTCGCTTCTCGCCGCCTGCACTCCGCCAGCCATGGAGATCCAACCGGGTGTGTCCCTGGCGCTCGCCGAAGACCGGGCCGCGCGAATCTCAAACATCAACTATGCCCTGCGGTTCGCGATGCCGGTGAACGCCGACGAAGACATCGACGGAACTGTCAGGCTTTCCTTCGAGCTCGCCCGGAACGATCAGCCCCTGCTGCTCGACTTCCGCGAGGACGCCGATCATTTGCACAGCGTCTCCGCCAATGGTGAGGCCATAGCCATCGAATACCGCAACGAGCACATCGTGCTGCCGACGGACAGTCTCTCGACCGGCGAGAACGTTGTTGAAATTGAATTCATCGCCGGCTCCACCTCGCTCAACCGCAACCCGGAATACCTTTACACGCTGTTCGTTCCGGATCGCGCCAGAACCGCCTTCCCGCTCTTCGACCAGCCGGACCTCAAGGCAACTTACGAGCTGACGCTTGAGATCCCCGCCGAGTGGACGGCCATGTCGAATGCGCCGGAGGCAAGCGTTGACGATCGGGGCGACAGAAAAGAGATCCGCTTCGAGCGCACAGATCTCATACCGTCCTACCTGTTCTCCTTCGTCGCGGGCGAATTTGAGACCGTTGAACGCGACGTCGGCGGCCGCCAGCTCACCATGCTGCATCGTGAACCCGACACCGAGAAGGTGGCCCGCAACGTCGATGCCATCTTCGAACTGCACGCCGCTGCGCTCGACTGGCTGGAGGAATACACCGGGATCGATTACCCGTTCGCCAAGCTCGGCTTTGCGCTGATACCGGGCTTCCAATACGGCGGCATGGAGCACGTCGGCGCCATCCAGTATCGGGCCTCAAGCCTGATGCTCGAGGAAGCGCCTTCCGATACCCAGCTTCTGAGCCGCGCATCACTCATCTCGCACGAGGTCTCACACATGTGGTTCGGCAACCTCGTGACCATGGAATGGTTCAACGACGTCTGGACCAAGGAAGTATTCGCCAACTTCATGGCGGCGAAGATCGTCAACCCAAGCTTCCCGGCCATCAATCACGAGCTCAACTTCCTGGTTCGCCACTTCCCACGCGCTTACTCCGTCGATCGCACCGAAGGCGCCAACCCGATTCGCCAGCACCTGCCAAACCTGAACGAAGCGGGCCAGATGTATGGCGCAATCATCTACAACAAGGCGCCGATCATGATGCGCGAGCTGGAGCTCGAGCTCGGCGAAACCGCATTTCGCGAAGGCATTCAGGAGTACCTCGAGACCTTCTCCTACGCGAACGCCACCTGGCCGGCGCTGATCGAAATCCTCGACCGCAAGACCGACATCGACCTCGCCACCTGGAGCGATGACTGGGTGCATAAACCCGGCCGCCCGGATTTTGAGGTCAAGAGCGATAACGTCATGGCCTATGGCCTGTTCCCCGGCGGTATTGAAGACCTGGATGGCTGGGCGCTGCAGAACGAAGTCACCCGCGCCTCCACCCTGATCAACACCTTTGAAAACCTGCTGGAGAACCGAGGCGTCCGGCCGAATGAATACCTGGACAGACTGCTGGGCTTCGCACCGAGCGAAGAGAACACGCTTGTTCTTGACCTGCTACTTCGCCAAATTCGTTCGACGTACTGGCTTTTCCTGGATGAAGAAGAGCGACAGGGTCAGGCACCAATTGTCGAATCGGTGTTGTGGGAAACGATGCAGTCCCGAACAAAAGCGAGTGAGCGAAAGCCCTTGTTTATGGCTTTCGCCGATATCGCACTCACTGACGATGGCATCAGCAAGGCTTACCAGGTCTGGTCCGGCGAACTGAACATCGACGCCCTGCCACTTGGCGAGAATGACCGAATCAGCATCGCCAAGACTCTCGCCATCAAGCTGCCAGGGCAGGCCGACTCCATTATGGGCGCCCAGCGAGAAAGCACCGAGAATGCGGACAACGTCCGAAAGCTCGACTTCATCGGCCCTGCTCTCTCCCCGGATCCGACAGTTCGCGGAGCGTTTTTTACGTCCCTGAGCGAGGCTACCAACCGGGAAACTGAATCCTGGGTTTTGGAGGCACTCGAAGCCCTGCATCACCCGCTGCGCGTCGAAGACTCGGAGAAGCACATTCTTCCCAGCCTCGAACTCCTGCAGGAAATACAGGTTACGGGCGACATCTTCTTTCCAAAGCGCTGGCTGGATGAAACGCTGACGAGCTACCGATCCGACTCCGCCGTCAACACAGTCCGTTCCTTCCTTGAGGCAAGGCCGGAGTACAACGCGCAGCTCAGGATGAAGATTTTGCAATCCGCGGACATGGCAATGCGTGCGAATTCCATCGCTAATGAGGAAGCCGGGGGCAGTTAGTCTTTAAGAAACGTGGTCGAATCTACCAGCGCATGACCGCAACACGGGTGCCGGATACACCAAACCGCTTGGCAACCAGGATCATGACGGGAACGGCACCACCCTTGTCGATAATCTGTTCGACCGAGTACATAGAATCCAGGAGCTTTGGATTGGCGCGGCTCGAACCCGTCGCCTCGACGACCCGCATGTTGCCGCGCGCGCTGGAGACCGGTCTGTAGGACTCAATGACGGCGACGTGGCCAGGCCCACGTCTGACGCTGTTGCCGCGCATCCATACCAGGATGTCGCCAGCTCGGATCTGACTGGCATCGTTAACGGCTTTCTGGGGGCTGTAGTAGGAAGCCGCGCCGGTATTGCGGACCGTCCTGTCCGAATAGGATTTCTTGCCAGCGGCGATCAGGTAGTTGGTCACAAACCCGGAACAATCGATCCCGAGATGGTCGTCGCAGAACCTCTGCAAAGTGGCCTGGTTGGAGTTCGTCACCTTGCCAGCCCGCACGGCCCATTCGATTGCCAACTCGTAGTCCCCGGGCGCTCCCTTGCCCATCGCCGCATTACGAATACGGTTCTTGTTGGTCCTGAACCAGAGATCGCTGTTGGAGCCCCGCGTCACCGCGTTGTAATCGCGCCTTTCCTCGGTGCCGTCATTCCAGTTCATCATGAAGTATTTTCGCAAGGCCACCGAGCAGTGACCCATGCGTGACATCTGAGCGACGTTGTCATTGATAGCAACCGGAATTCTGAGGTTGCGGTACTGGTTCATTAGAGCAACGGGCGTAGTCATTGTTGTCTCCTTGTTCTTATTGTTTGTTTTTCTTGTTCGGCGACTGTGTTGCTGGTCTCCCGTTGTGCGCACGGAATGGCGCTGATTACATCTCCGGAGTGTCCGGCAAGGGTGGCAGGCAGCTCTTCCGGATAGCTTCTGCCGCGGCCGTAGCAATGGCCTGTTCGCTGGAGGCTAGCTTCTCGATCCGATCCGTGACGCAGATTTGATCCGGGGTGATCTTCGCCACTGCCGCGTAGGTCGCTGTCACGTTGTCCGGCTCGTCGAGATCTTCGCGCACCCGGACCGAGGCTATCAACGCGATCGGATCCTCCGACCCGCCGCTTGTCGTGACCTGCCACTGCGCTGTCGACTCAAGGTCCGCCATCGCAGTCGAGATCACCCGATCGAAATCCAGCGGGAACTCCTGCTTGTCCGGCGTCAGCACGCTGATCGAGGTTCTTCCTGAGCCCACCTGCTTGACCATCAAGCTGTAGCCCGAGACGCCGGGACACTCGAGGTACGGGGTTTCGTTGGGATCTGAAAAGTCGATCTGCTCCGTGCAGCTTGCACGGTCGATGCTGGTAGAGATGAGTTCGGCCGCGTCACTGTCGTTGGCGGGCGCACCACAACCGCCTGCTGCGGCAAGCAGACTCAGAAATAGTGCAGTTGTGGCTTTAGGGACGCGTCTAATCACAGGTTCAACCCCGTAGTCCCCTTGATACTAGTTGAATGGCTGGGGGTTCGCCAGCGACGTGCTTCACGGGATTAATCACCAGTGTGTTTGGTGATTACCTCTCCTTCGTCGGGAGGGAATCCGGGGTCCGAATCGAATTCCGTCGTTCATTGGTCCGGGCGTAGACACGATCCTCCTGCCGCTGAACACCTTACTGGATCGTTACCCTATCAATACTTTTCAACGCCTCTGCCAAGTCAGACTGGAGGTCGTCGTTCGACTCGTTGAGAGCGCTGATACGGATTTGCAGCATATCCCGGGCTTCCCTGAATAGCCCCTGCTCTATCAAGCTCCCTGCCAGAAGAATTTCCGTCCTGACAACCCACTCAACCGACTGATCCTCCGATTGCTCATAGACTGAAATCGCTTCGCGGAACAGTGGATCGGCTTGTTCATACTCCTCGCGTTCCCGATGAACGGTGGCAAGCACTCGAATAGGCTGAGCGAGATTGGAGTGTGGTTGGGTGTAGAGCGTTCGGGCGGTGGCTTCGGCAGCCTGGGCTACTTGCAGAGCTTCGTCGAGCTTGCCCTGAGGATAAAGTGCCTGAGCGAGCTTCGTCTGGGCGAGCATCGTCCGCGAGTAGTCCGGGCTGATGTCGGAGGAGAACTTGGCGACGGCTTCTCGTAGCTGCACTTCGGCTTCTTCGTAGCGGCCGGCGTTTTGCAGCATGCCGCCGTAGTTTGATTGAGTGAAGGCATATTCGTTGTGATCTTCGCCGTGGTGGATGGCGATGATCTCAAGGGTCCTCAGGTAGAGCGGATCGGTTTCGTCGTAGCGCTCCAGCTGCATCAGAACGTTCGCCTTATTTTCCAGGGAGAAGGCGTAAGGGATGCTGTCCTCGCCGTAGCCGTTGGCGAAGATCTCGATGACCTCATCCAGCATCGCCAGGGATTCTTCCGTCTTGCCCTGAGCCAAAAGGACGGCGGAGTAGTTTCCCAGCGCGTTGCCGTAAGGCACGCCGTTCTCACCGGAGAACAGACGCTGCAGGCGCACGTGTTCGTCCATGTATTCGGCGGCCGTTGCCACTTCGCCGCGGCGGAAGTAGTGATTGCCGACGTTGTTGACGACGGCGGCGTAGTCTGGATGTTGAGTACCGTACTGGCGTTCGCGGATGGCGAGCGCTTCCAGCAGTAGGGGTCCTTCTTCAACGCCTCGATCCAGCCAGCGAAGCATGGCGCCGAAGTCGAGCAGTGCCGGTACCAGTTCGTTTTCGCCATCAGCGCCCAGGGCCCGGAGGATACCGATGGATTCGATGAACCTGGCTTCGGCCGCGGCATGGTCGCCAAGCTGGTTGTCGATCTCGGCGAGGTGGCGGAGTTCGGCGGCGGCTTCGAGGCTGTCCGGGCCAAGCCGCTGTACATGAATCGCGTAGTTTGCCTGGTGGATGGGCTGGGCATCGACATGGTCGCCGATAAGGGTCATCGAGATGGCCAGCAGGCGTTTGAGCCGCAGGACGTCCGCATGATCTGAGCCGAGTTCAGCCTCTGCCGACTCGACGGCGCGTTCGAGATAATCCTTTGCGGCACGGTTTTCCCACATCTCGTGGTAGCTGCGGCCAATGGTCACCATCAGGGCCGCCTGCAGTTCGGGTTGTTCGGTCAGGCCGTCGATGATTCTCGTGGCGCCTACGTCCAGCATCTGGCGGGCGGTGATGGGTTCACCGAGATTATTTCTCGGATTAGCCTCGGCGAACATGCCCGTTAGAAACTCCGCCACCTCTTCGGCCCTCGCGGCCTGGAGGCGGGCAACGTTTCGTTCATCGGCCAGGCGCGCGGTGTAGAAGACGGTCAGCGCAGAGATAGTCGCGACGACCAGCCCGGTGGTGACGACGGCGGTGCGATGGCGGCGCAGGTATTTGGACGTGCGGTAGCTCCAGCTGTCGCCCGCCGCACGCACGGGGCGGTTGCTGCGGTAGCTTCGAAGATCGTCGGCCAGCTCGCCGACCGTGGCATAGCGGCGCAGCGGGTCTTTCCGCAGGGTCATCAGGATGATGTTGTCGAGATCGCCTTTCAGCCGCGGGGCACGTTCGGGTAGCCCGGCCGCGGCAGCCGCGCGGCTCGGCAGCGTCGGTTCCGTATGGCAGATCAGGTCCTTGATCTGCGGGCTGGTCTTCGAGCTCAAATCAAACGGCATGGCGTTGGTCAGCAGCTGGTAGAGCAGCATGCCGAGGCCATAGACATCCGTGGAGGTAGTCACCGCGTCGCCGAGCATCTGTTCAGGGCTGGCGTATTCCGGAGTCATCACCCGCGCTTCTTCGCGAGTGACGGGGGCCTCGTTGACGGGATCCATGAGCTTGGCGATACCGAAATCGAGGAGCTTCGGCGTGCCGTCAGTCGCCACCAGCACGTTCGAGGGTTTGATATCGCGGTGGACGACGAGCTTGCGGTGCGCGTATTGCACCGCGTCGCAAAGCGACAGGATCAGGCCGATGCGATTATCGATCGAGAGCTTGTTCGAACGGGCGAAATCGATAATCGACGGGCCGTCAACGTACTCCATGACAAGATAGGGCGAGCCGGTTTCGGTGCGGCCGCCGTCCAGCAGTCTCGCGATGTTCGGGTGGTCGAGATTGGCGAGAATCTGGCGTTCCTGGACGAAACGCTCGACCTGTTCGGGTGCCGCACCCAGCCAGTGAACCATCTTGATGGCTACCTGCTGCTCGAACTCGTCGTCCGCTCGTTCGGCGAGGTAGACCTGGCCCATACCGCCCTGGCCGATGACTTCCAGCAGGCGATACGGACCGACCTGCTGATTGCGCACCGAGGACTCGCTCCAGTCCTGCTTGGCACCCTCAACGATACTGTCGATCTCGTCGCTGGTGACGGCACCGGCAGAGACGAGCTTCATCACCTCAGCTTCAAGCTCCTCATCGCCGCCGCACTGCCCGCGCACGAAGATCTGTCGCTCGTCACCAAGGCGGTCCATGGCCTGCCAGTAAATCGCCTTGATGCGTTGCCAGCGGTCCGGATCCATCAGCGCTCGTCAGTCAGTCGCCAGTTCATTCGTTAGCCAGGCCTTTGCCAGGTTCATATCCTTGTTGAGCGTCACCCGCGAGATGCCGAGCAGGTCGGCCGCCTCCTGGGTGGTGAGGCCACCGAAATAAACGAGTTCGACGGTCCCTGCCAACCTAGCGTCAAACTCCTCGAGTTTGTTAAGCGCCTCGTCGAGATCCACCAGCCGCGGATCGCCCTGCTCCGAGAGCATGACGGACTCATCCAGTGAAAGAACCGGCTGGCCGGGTGAACGCTTCTGGCGGTTCTTGCCACGCGCGTGATCCACGAGGATGCGGCGCATGATGCGAGACGCCAGCGCCAGGAAGTGGGCGCGATCTTCGAGCTTCAGGTCGACGTCCACCAGCCGCAGGTATGCTTCGTTGACCAGCGCCGTCGACTGCAGGGTGTGGCCTGGGTTCTCACCACGCATGAACGATGACGCCATGCGGCGAAGTTCTTCATGCAGGTAGGGCACGGCCTCGTTCAGCGCGTCTGCCTCGCCGCTCTGCCAGCGTGCGAGGAGCGCGGTTATCTCCTGTCGCGACATGCCCGTTTCGCCACCAGCGATCCCTGCCAAAACACTCGAACCGACTATATCGGGCGGTTTACAGATTCGGAAGCTTTGGCGCTGCTGAGAGTACGGGGGGCGCATTGCGCCCGTTGGACGCTCATAAGGACTCTGGATTATGTTTAGTTTCACCCACCGCCTTCTGATCGCAGCTGTCGGGGAACATGGTGGAGAACTTCGTCTGGTTCGGATGCCCCGCGTAGCTCCACCGGATTCCGTAGATACCGCGGGAGTTCGGCTGCGCGGTGACCACGGCG
>CAZFVT010000153.1:0-7844 GCA_964522355.1 uncultured Woeseiaceae bacterium
AGTCGAAGTCCTGAAGGCTGAGTCCGGCCTTCTTCAGCATGTCGGAAACCGCGTACGCCGGTGCCATGAGCAGACCCTCGTCTTTCATGAAGTTGACCGCAGCCACCTGGGCATGCGTCAGCCAGGCTGAAATCTTGAGGTTCTTCGACTGCGCCCACTCTTCCGAGCCAAGCAGTACGGATGCCGCGCCGTCGGTCAGCGGCGTGCTGTTGCCGGCGGTTAAGGTCGCTCGATCGGTTTTGTCAAAAGCCGGCCGCAGCTTCGCCAGTTTCTCCAGCGAGCTGTCGCGGCGCATGTTGTTGTCTTCGCTGACGCCAAGATAGGGCGTCAGCAGGTCGGCATGGAAGCCCTCATCGTAGGCCGCTGCGGCTTTCTGGTGGCTCTCGAGCGCGAGCTGGTCCTGGCTGGCGCGGTCAATGCCCATGCGCTGGGCGGTCAGCTCCATGCTTTCACCCATCGACAGACCGGTGCGTGGCTCGGCGACGCCCGGCAATTCTGGCTTGAAGTGGCGAGGACGGAAGCTAAAGATCGGCGCAAGGCGCGCGCCTAGCGATCGGGCGCGATGCATGCGCATGAGCACCGCCCGGTAGTCGTCCGGATACACGATGGGTGCATCGCTGATGGAGTCCGTACCGCCGGCGATGCCCGCGTCAATCTGACCCAGGGCAATCTTGTTGCCAACGAGGATGGCCGCTTCCAGGCTCGTGCCGCAGGCGCGTTGCAGGGTGACGCCGGGCGTGTGGACCGAGAGGCCGGAGCCGATCACGCACTCGCGAGCGAGGTTCCAGTCTTTGGAGTGATGAATGACGGCGCCAAGCGCGACGTCGCCGAGGACCTGGTCTTTGAGGTCGTACTTGTTAACCAGCGCTTCGAGCGTCGCGGTCATCATCCCCAGGTTGGTCGAATGCTTGTACGCCGTATGCGAACGGCAAAAGGGGACGCGAATCCCGCCGATGACGCCGACGCGTCGTGACTGTCCATCGTTCAGCATGGTTTTCTGGGGCTCCCGAAATCGTCGCTTGGATGCGTGAAAGGCTAGCGACTTTACACCAATCGGGAGTGCGATCGTCGATACTGAGATAACGGTATCGATAAGCTTTATAGTCGGCCGATGGAAACGGCGCCGTCAGCGGAAAACTTCACTCGAACCCAGACCCGGCTCGCCGAGGTCCGGCGCATCTTCAGCCTTGCCGGCCCGTTGATCGTCAACAACCTGTCGATTGCCGGCATGCAGTTCGCGGACGCGGTCATGGCCGGCAGTCTTGGCGCGCGGGAACTTGCGGCGGTCGCCGTCGGCGGCAGCGTCTGGTTCCTGGGCTTCACTGCCTGCCTCGGCATCATGATGGCCATCTCGCCCATCGCCGCGCGCCACTACGGCGCCGGCAACGCGGCGCTCATCGGGCGCTACACCCGCCAGGGGCTCTGGCTGGCAGCGGCGCTTGGCCTGACCTATATCGCGCTCATCCACACGTTCGTGGAAAGCGCCCTGGCCTACGTCGGCGTCTCGCCGGAATTCCGCAGCATCACGATTGAGTACTCGAAGACCATTGTCTGGGGCGCGCCCGCCATCTTCGCGTTCCTCGCCTTTCGTTTCACGACCGAAGGCATCGGTGCCACCAAGCCCATCATGTACACCTCGCTCGTCGCCCTGAGCTGCAACGTGTTTATGAACTGGGTGTTCATGTTCGGCAACCTCGGGGCCCCGGCGCTTGGCGCGCCCGGCGCCGGACTCGCGAGTGCGATAACCATGGTCGTCATTATGTTCGTGCTCGGCGGCTACCTGTTCTTCGCGCCACGCTACCGGGCGCTCGAGATCTTCGTGAAGATGGCACCGCTGAGACTGCCGGTGCTGAAAGAGATCGTCGTTCTCGGCACGCCGATCGCCATTACCGTGACCGCGGAGGCGGGGCTTTTTGCCGCCGTCTCCATCATGATCGGTACCCGCGGCACCGACATTACCGCGGCCCATCAGATCGCGATCAACTTCGCCTCTACCATGTTCATGGTGCCGCTGGCCATCAGTGCCGCCACGACCGTGCGTGTCGGTCAGGCCCTGGGGGCCGGCTATCCGGTGGACGCCCGCAAGGCAGGTTTCACCGGTATCCAGATGGCCGGCGCGTTCATGACCTGTTCGGCGATCGTTCTACTGGTCTTTCGCAACGCCGTCGTTGGTCTCTACACGAACGATCCTAACGTCCAGGCGATCGCCATCAGCATGCTGTTGATGGCGGCGATATTCCAGGTGGCGGATGGGGTTCAGGTAGGTGCGGCCGGCGCGCTTCGCGGCTTCAAGGACACGACCGTGCCGATGATCCTGAACATGATTTCCTACTGGGTACTGGCCTTTCCGCTGGCCTACCTGGCAGCGGTCGTCTTCCTGTCGCCGCCGTCCTACATCTGGGGTGGCTTCGTCATCGGGCTGACGGTCGCGGCGTTTCTGCTAACGACCCGCTACAACGCCGTGTCGCGGCCTTAAGCCCGGCGTTCGCGTCAGCCCTGGCCGAAGTCAGGCGCTTCGCCCGAAAGATAGGCCTCTTCCTCGGGCGTGTTGTCACGCTTCAGGATCTTGTTTCGATGCGGAAAGCGGCCGAACTGGTCGACGATATCGTGATGTAGCTCGGCGAATTGACAGATCGTCTCGAAGGTTTCTTCATAGGTGGCGGACACGGCGTCAGCCAGGCGGCGATAAATAGCGACCGACTTGGCCTGTATTTTTCGCGACTCGGAGTGCTGCAGTGGCATGTAGAAGAAGACGCGCTGAATCGTCGAGAGCTTCTTGTCGATCTTGTTCATGGCGCCTTCCACGCAGAGCTTGAGCGCTTTCTTGTCGCGGGCATAGGCGTGGGCCGTTCCGCGGTAGATGTTTCGGCGGAACTGGTCGAGCAGCAGGATCAACGCAAGGGTGCCTTCCGGGGACCGGATCCAGTGATCCAGCTTGCCTTCGGAGGCTTCATCGACGTCGTTCTGAAACTCGTCGCGAATCTCGCGATCGAACAGCGGGTCTTCGCCGAACCAGGTATCCATGCGGCCGTCGATCTGCGGAGCCGAAAGCTCTGTCTCGCGAAACCAGAACTCAAGGATCGCATTGATGCGGACCTGGTCGTCGTCCGTGATCGTGGCGTCCATGCTTTCGCTGAGCAGTTTTACCGACATACTTTATTCTCCGACGGTCGGGTTTGAATACGTTCGCCAGGCCTGTGCGACAGCGGAAAAACTGTGACCGCCATCACAGCCCGTCCGGCGGGTGCAAACTCATAGTCAGTGATCGGACAACTCTAGCAGATGCCGTGCGTCCAGACCTGATTGTCAAAACCGGTTGCCAGACTCGCAGGTCTTTCCGCTTCGCGGTCCTGTGGCTTTGCGCCTTTCTGATGACGGGCTGTGTCGGCGGCAGTGATCCGGAGCAGGAAATCCGGCAGTGGCTCGACGCGGCTGAAGCAGAAGCCGAGGAACGACAGCGGCGCGCCATCATGGCACGCATCAGCGAGAACTATGCCGACGCACGAGGCAATCAGAAGAGTGACATCGAGAATGTGCTGCGCTATTACTTCCTGCGGCAAAAATCGGTGTCACTACTGACGACGGTCGACGAACTGCGAGTGTTCGGCGACTCGGCCGCCGAGCTCGACCTCACTGTGGCAATGGCGGGTTCGAAAGGGGGCTTGAATCTGTCGGCGGATGTGTGGAACTTTGAGCTGGAGCTCGAGCGCATGGACGGTGACTGGCAGCTGATTGGCGCACGTTGGGGGCAGCTTGGCGACGAGCTGCGCTGACACGACGAGGGGGATGGGATGCAGATTCACACAGCGTTAAAGGTGTCACTCGCAGCGGCGTGCGTAGTTTTGACCGGCTGTGCCAGCCTGGAAGAACGTTTTGAGCAGCCCTCGGTCGAGCTGACCTCGGTAGAGGTCGTGAGAATGAGTCTGAGCGGGCAGACCGTCAAGCTGGGATTCCGGGTGCACAATCCGAACCCGCTGCCTTTACCGGTCAAGGCCGTGCGCTACCGGGTGCGGTTGAATGATCAGGAGTTTGCCGGCGGTGAAACCGACGGTCGGTTCAGCGTTCCCGCCGGGGGCGAGGGCAGTTTCGCCATCAGCGTCAATCTTGACCTGATGCGCTCGGGGCCGCAGCTTGCCATGCTCCTGCAGAACGGCAGCAGTGAGAACCTTCGCTACGAGCTCCAGGGAGACTTAAGTCTCGACGTACCGACCAGCCCAACCCTGCGCTTTCGCGAGGAAGGTGCCATCCCGCTGCTCATAGCCGGCCGCTAGAGCAAGGAGGATCGGTCGGGGTTTCCCGCATCGTTTGCAGGGATTTAACCGAATCCAGTCTCAATACGCCGATTTCCGGCGTGCGAAACCCGTCTTGCCCCGCGACTGGCGTGTTTTCCTGTCCCTGACTTATACTAGTCGACCGAACCCGCCGTCGCTGCCGCAGCAGCAGGCGAGAAACGCCACACCGGCGCTTGGCTCGATCTTCGAGTCAACGGGCGTGGCAAACAGACGGAACCAGCTTCCGGAACAGGTGCCGTTCGGGCACGCCAAACACAACGACAAAATGATCGGACTCGGTGGCCGCCGAGTCCCGACGGAGCACGATGAGCGAGAAAAACGCAAAAACTCTCTACGACAGGGCTTTCGACCGCGACAGCTGCGGCTTTGGCCTGATCGCAAACCTCGACGACCGGGAGAGTCACTGGGTCGTTGAAACGGCCATTACGTCGCTGGCCCGCCTGACGCATCGTGGCGCCGTTCAGGCCGACGGCAAGACCGGCGATGGCTGCGGATTGCTCATCAAGTTCCCGACCGAGTTCATGCGTGCCGTTGCCGCTGACCTCGGTATCGAACTCGCCGACCAGTTTGCGGCGGGAACCGTCTTCCTGAGCCAGGATGCCGACCAGGCAGCGGCCGTCAGGACAGAAATCGAAAAAGCGGCCATCGAGAGCGGCCTCTCCGTCGCGGGTTGGCGCGAGGTTCCCATCGACCCGTCAGTCTGCGGGGAAATGGCGCTCCAGACACTGCCCCGCATTGAGCAGGTCTTCGTCAACGCTGCAGACGGTATGCAGCGCGGCAGCTTCAACCGGCGCCTGTTCCTCGCGCGGCGACGTGCCGAGAACCGTTTCGCCGCCATCGACCCGACTGCCTACGTCGCGAGCCTGTCCTCGGTCACTGTGAGCTATAAAGGCATGGTGATGCCGGGCGTGCTTGCGGACTTCTATCCGGATCTCAAGGACCCGCGGCTGGAATCGTCGGTCTGTGTTTTCCACCAGCGATTTTCTACCAACACCTTGCCGGAATGGCGGCTTGCGCAGCCGTTCCGTTTTCTCGCCCACAACGGCGAGATCAACACCATCCAGGGCAACCGCAACTGGGCCCTGGCGCGCGCCAGGAATTTCCGCTCGGACAAGCTCGACGATCTGTCGGATCTCGATCCGATCATTTCCCTGACCGGCTCCGACTCCTCCAGCCTCGACAACATGCTCGAGGTGATGCGCGCCGCCGGGATGGACGTGATCCAGGCCATGCGCATCCTGATGCCGCCCGCGTGGCAGACGGTAGACGGCATGGACCCCGACGTTCGAGCGTTCTACGAGTTTTACGATTGCCACATGGAGCCCTGGGACGGCCCCGCCGGTATTGTTCTGACCGACGGCCGCTATGCGGCTTGCAGCCTCGATCGTAACGGCCTGCGTCCGGCCCGCTACGTCATCACCCGCGATCGCCACATCACCATCGCCTCCGAAGTTGGTGTGCACGACTACGACCCTGCCGACGTCGTCAAGAAAGGCCGCCTCGGGCCGGGTGAGATGCTGGCTATCGACCTGCGTCACGGCCAGCTGCTGTCGAACGACCAGATCAACAACATTTTGAAAGAGCGGGCCCCTTACAAGCGCTGGCTCAAGCAGGGCGTGCGCTATCTCGACTCCGAACTGGTTGACCGGCACACCGCGGCTGAGCCGATGGACGAAGCAACGCTCCTGTCCTATCAGAAGATGTTCAACCTGTCGCGAGAGGAGCTGCGTGAGGTGATCGCGGTGCTGGCGAAAGCCGAGGTCGAAGCGGTTGGCTCGATGGGCGATGACACACCGATGCCCGTGCTGTCGAAGAAAATCCGCTCGCCTTTCGACTACTTCCGCCAGCAGTTCGCGCAGGTAACGAATCCGCCAATCGATTCCCTGCGCGAACGTATCGTCATGTCGCTGCAGACGAATATCGGTCGCGAAGGCGGACTGTTTGATATTGGTCCGAAGCACGCCGAGCAGGTCATCATCAACTCGCCGGTGCTGTCGCAGAGAAAACTTCGCCAGCTGCTGGGTCCGGACATGTTCGGCGACAGCCAGGCGTTCATCGACCTGAACGTGCCCGAATCGGAAACGCTGCCCGAGTCTCTTGAGCGGCTTTGTGCCGAGGCCGAGGCGGCGGTACGCGACGGCAAGCTGCTGTTGATGCTCAGCGACCGTTACCTCAAAGAAGACCACCTGCCGGTGCACGCGCTGCTCGCAACCGGCGCGGTGCACCATCACCTCGTATCCAAGGGCATACGCTGCGCGGCCAACATCATTGTTGAAACGGCGGTCGCCCGCGACCCGCATCACTTCGCCTGCCTCATTGGCTACGGCGCGACCCTGGTCTATCCGTATCTTGTCTATCAAAGCCTTCACGACCTGGCCGTGCGCGGCAACGTCGACCGGCAGCAGGAGCTGGGCCGAAGCTACCGGCGCGGCATCCGCAAGGGCCTGTTCAAGATCATGTCGAAGATGGGCATTTCGTCCATCTCAAGCTACAGGGGTGCCCAGCTCTTCGAGATCGTGGGCATGGATCGGGAAATCGTCGATCTGTGTTTCAAGGGCACCGTCAGCCGGGTTGCCGGCACTCGCTTTGCCGACCTGAAGGCAGACCAGAAGGCGCTGGCACGAGCCGCCCGCGACCCCAGGGACCCGCTCGTACAGGGTGGGCTGCTGAAGTACGTGCATGGCGGTGAATACCACTGCTTTAACCCGGACGTGGTCGCCACCCTGCAGGCTGCCGTTCGCAGCGGTGACTATGATCGATACCTCGAGTTCTCCGAGCTCGTTAACGATCGCCCGGTTGCCACTTTCCGCGACCTGATGAAGCCATTACCGGCCGCTGATCCCGTGCCGCTCGACGAGGTCGAGCCGGCCGAGTCGATTCTTATGCGCTTCGACTCGGCAGGTATGTCGCTCGGCGCCCTGTCGCCCGAGGCGCATGAAGCCCTGGCGATCGCCATGAATCGCATCGGCGCGCGTTCCAATTCCGGGGAAGGCGGTGAGGATCCGGCGCGCTACGGCACCGAGCGTGTCTCCAAGATCAAGCAGGTCGCCTCCGGCCGCTTTGGCGTGACCGCCGAGTACCTGGTCAATGCCGAAGTCATCCAGATCAAGGTTGCCCAGGGCGCCAAGCCCGGCGAGGGTGGCCAGCTGCCCGGCCACAAGGTGAACGAGATGATCGCCCGGCTGCGCTACGCCAAGCCCGGCGTTGGTCTCATCTCGCCGCCACCGCATCACGACATTTACTCCATCGAGGATCTCGCCCAGCTGATCTTCGACCTCAAGCAGGTGAATCCTGAGGCGCTGGTTTCCGTGAAGCTGGTGTCTGAGCCCGGTGTCGGCACCATCGCCGCCGGCGTGGTCAAGGCGCATGCCGATCTGATCACCATTTCCGGTTACGACGGCGGCACGGGTGCGAGCCCCCTGAGCTCGGTCAAGTACGCCGGCAGCCCCTGGGAGCTGGGCCTGTCCGAAGCCCAGCAGGTGCTGCGCGCCAACGGCTTGCGGCACAAGGTGCGACTGCAGACGGACGGTGGCCTGAAGACCGGCCTGGACG
>CAZFVT010000154.1:0-7792 GCA_964522355.1 uncultured Woeseiaceae bacterium
AACGAATCTCTCCGTCGGCCGCGGCACCGATTCGCCGTTCGAGCGGATAGGGGCACCGTGGATAGACGGTGTCGAGCTGGCCGATGCGCTCAACGAACGCAGTCTTGCCGGCATCCGTTTCTATCCGGTCGCATTTACCCCTGCAAGCAGCAAGTACGCCGGTGAACCCTGCAACGGTGTCTACATGATCGTGACCGATCGCGATCAACTGCGGCCGGTCCGGGTCGGACTGGAAATCGCGGCTGCACTGCACCGCCTGTATGGTGATGCCTTCGAGATTGAAGCGGCGGCGGGATTGTTCGGCTCGAGGGAGACGCTGGAACGCGCCGCTGCCGGTGAGGATCCGGCTGCGATTGCGCGTGGCTGGGTGGGCGACGAGGCAGAGTGGCGCCGCCTGAGTTCGGAATACTTGCTCTATTACTGAGCGGCGGCTGAATGCGTGACGTGATCCTCCTATGACGTTTCCAATCGTGTTCCTAGACTTCGCCGGCCCCGACGATGATGCGCTGAGGAGCTTCTACTCATCGGTCTTCCAATGGGATGTGGACGATCAGGGCAAGTTCGAGGTCTCCGTCTTAAGCCCGATCGAAGCCGCAATCCGCAAGGATCCGTCGGAGAAGCGCATTTACATCGGCGTACCGGACGTAGCCGCTCATCTCGACTTGATCGAGAAGGAAGGCGGCACCGTCGATGTGCCGCGCTTCGAGGTTCCCGGTGTTGTGGTGCTGGGGCTTTTCAAAGACCCTGCGGGGAATCCTATGGGGCTGGTTGAGATGGATGGGGAAAAGCCGCGTGTGCCCTGGTGATTGACGACTATTGCGCCGGACAGGTCGCATCAGCGTTCTGAGGTAGACTTGCCGCCAATGACCCGTAGCGGATGGTCATCAACTTTCCGATAAACAGGGGTAGTGCCGTTGACGCGACATACTCTGGTCAGTGTCTTGATACTGTGCATCCAGATCTCGGCCTGCGATTCAGATGTCTCAATCGAGCTTCAGGAGCAAACTCAAAATCTGCAAGTGAATGCCACCATCACTTCCATCGAGTTTGATGTCGACGGTGGCAAAACAACCTACTTCGGTTCGGCGGCTATCATCAATACGAGTGACGAGCCCCAGGATTACAGTAATAGGTGGCTCTGGCTTAAATCAGGAAAGTCATTGAGCGCGCGCGCTTATCTTCGCTCACTTGCCTCGCACCAAGTCGATATGGGTCCAATAAAACTGGCCCCAAAGGAGAGCCTGAATCTCGAACTCTACTGGGTTTTTCTTGGCCATCAGCCTGAGCGGCTAAGTGACAGTGCGATCGAGCTAGTACTGCGTCCCGCGACGGAAAGAAATGTTGACGACGACGTGCAGGCAGCAATCATCAACTACTACGGATTTGAGATCGAGCGAATAACCGGAATTCACGAGGAAGAAATTGAACAGCTGGGCTGTCTCTTTTCCGCAAGACTTGAAAGCATCGAAAACGCTTTGGTGAGAGTTAACTCGAGTGACGCAAACTATAAGCGGAGCGATGTAAGGGCAAAGATTGAGATGCACGGCAAACCATACTTTGTAGATCGCGCTGGCATCGTTAGACAGGGCGACGACTATTTCCAGTTGGACAGAGCGCAGTTTGTTGCTTCAATTTCATCGGTTCGTCCATGCGACTAAAGGCCCCGCCAACCGGCTCCGACTGACTATTACCTGCTGCCTGCACAAGCTCAGGTAAACTGATGGCTTCAAACTGGGCATGGGCGACTGATAAGCGTTCGATCATCAGCCGTCTACCCACCGCACTCAGGAGTACAGCAATGAGCTATATCGACGGATTTGTCATCGCAGTACCAACGGCAAACAAACAGAAGTTCATCGAGCACGCGAGGCTAGGCGACGCGGTTTTCGCCGATATGGGTGCAACGCGCGTGGTTGAGTGCTGGGCTGACGATGTACCGAATGGAAAAGTCACGGATTTCGGCAAGGCGGTGCAGGCTACTCCGGACGAGTCGGTCGTCTTCTCCTGGATCGAATGGCCCGACAAGGCGACGCGCGACGCCGCGATGAAGAAGATGATGTCCGAGGATTTCAAAGACGAGCGGATGGATCCGGAGAGAAACCCGATGCCGTTCGATGGCAAACGCCTGATCTTCGGCGGTTTCGAGCCGATCGTCGAGCTGTAGATTCCCGGGGGGCGACTCTGCCTGTTTCCGCCGAACAACGGGTCTCCGGCTTATAGCCGGTTGATAGATCAACCGCTGGCCAATCTGCGTAAACTGCGCGATCGTTTGCTTGCAGGATCATATAGATGGGGATCGGATTGACAGGGATATCAGCTCACTGTGCCCGGCTGGCGCTCGTTGCGCTGGCCGTCGCTCTTATGGCCGGCACCACCGCCGCACAGGAGAACAACCCGACCGGCATAGGCATCGCGTTCGGCATCGGGCAGAGCAGTATCGAGGATGAAGACACGCCCGGAGATGTCTTCGACGGCAGCGATGTCGGCTGGAACCTCGACCTGGAGTGGCGCTTCATCGAGTACCTCGCGGTGGGCTTCAACTTCACGTCGCTCGGCGAGGACTCTGACGACTTCAACGGCACCGAAACGACGATTGGCGTCGACGGGTTTGGCGTGTTTCTTCGCGGCTACCTGCCTGTGACGAGTCGCTTCACATTGCACGGTCGCTACGGCGAAACGAACTACAACGTTGAGATCGAGCCGGGCTTCGATTCCATCTTCCCGTTCAGCGACAGCGCCAGGGATTTCGGCATCGGCGGTGACTACTACTTCAACGACAGCTTTGCGCTCCGCATCGAGTCGCGGTGGCTCGATGGACCGAGCCAGGAAGCCGGCCGGCTGACTACGATCGGTCTGCGCTGGCAGTTCTAGACGGGCTGGCGGCCCCGCTTTCGACGCGTCGTTCGCGACCGCTCGCCTCCCCTGAATCGACCTTTCGTAGCCGTATCCTGTTCTAGACCCGGTCGCGCCCGAAGTGGAAATCCGAATCACCAAAATCTCAGACGAGACGCACGCCGTACAGGTGAATCGTCGGGATGCATCCTCGGAGCAAATCGAGCTTAACTCCCGGAGTTTCCTGCGTCATGACTTCGCGCACTTCGCCGTTGAGCACGAAATTCCCCTGCGTGCAGGCTACTGGGGCTCCGTCTCAAACGGCGCGGCGCTTGGAGGTGAGATCGAAAGTCCGGACATCTGGCTCGCCGCATCGCTGGCGGGCCCTGTCCAGACCCTGATTCGCAAAGATTCGCCCGTTGCCCGCTACCTTGAGGTTTTGGAGCGAGTCGTCCCTGACCGGGCGACGAGCGATCTTGCTGAACGAATCTACAACTGCGGCCGTCGACTCACCGGCCACTGGCGCGCCACACCCTACGGTGAATTCATGATCATCCACTGGGCGCCCTGAACGGTCCCCGTCAGATCTGCTGCGTCGGAGTGCTAAGATCGAGGGAACGGCCAGATCTTCAACTGACCGAACGGCCCGGAGAGTGTGCATGCGTATGAATAAGAGGCGAAGTTTCACGGGCACGCTGTTAGTCGCGTTCGGCATGTCCCTGCTTGCGGCGACCACCTTCGCGCAATCCGACCTGGACGGAGACTGGGATGTCGTCGTCATCGGCGGCGGGCTCATGGGCAGCAGCACCGCGTGGCAGCTGGCGCGCGGGGGGCAGAACGTCCTGCTGCTGGAAATGCAGGGCGAAAACTACACGCAGGGTTCCAGCCTCGGCGATGCCCGTATCTCGAGGAGCATGGGTCCGCCCGGTGATATCTGGGGCTACATGCACAACCGGACCGTGGCCGAGATGAAGGAGCTCGTCGACTTCCTGAACAAGAACGGCGACCCGACGGCCATGGACGATGTTTACGTCACGTCGCCGGTGAACTACGTCCGGCACATGTCCCGGCTCGAAGGTCAGTCCTGGTTATCGGAACAGCCCGATGACGTAAGAGTCGCGAAAACACCGGAGGAGGCCAGATCGCAGTTCGATATCCGGCTTCCTGACAATACCTACATCGTGCGCGAGTACCGGGACTACTCCGGGACCATTAATCCCGGTGCAGTGATTAAGGCCTTGCATCACGGCACAACCTACGCCGGAGGTCGCGTCGAATACGGGCAGCGCGTCACTGAACTGAGCCGCTCGGGCAGCGGCTTTTCCCTGGTGGTCACCAGCGTGGAGTCAGGAGAGTCACAGAAGATCGACGTGCCGAAAGTGGTCAGTGCCGCAGGGCCCTACACCGGTAGTCTTCTGCAAGAGGTTGCACCGGAGTTCGACGGGCTGATCACCCCGCAGCGGGTCTTTCTCGCGTTCTTCGAAGTAGCGCCGGAGTTCTGGAACGGCCTGTCACCGACAAAGCAGCAGGGTCTAAAAGACCTGTTTCCGGCGATCAACAGCATCCTGCAGACGCGTGCAAGCGGGCAGTTCTCTATGATCGAGCGATATACCGATCGCGGTACTCCAATCATCAAGATTGGCGGTCATTTCCAGCGTACGGAGATCGAGGACCTCGACACCGTCTGGCAGCAGTCATTGACCGACGAGGAGATCAGCTGGTCCTATGACGCGCTGCTGCGCCACCTGGAGATGCTGGATGTCGGCTTCACCCGGGCGGAACTCCTCTTCGACGCCGGCTATTCCTGCGTTTACTCGCTGACGGAAAGTGAAGTGCCCTATGTCACCCAGGCATCGCTGCCGGATGGAAATCGCGATTCGAACCTGGTTGTGCTTGGCGGTATGTCCGGTGTTGGTGCCAAAGGCTCGCTGGCTTACGGTGTCATCGCGGCAGACCGGCTGCTCGGCCGTACAGAGTCGGATCCCGTTTATCTCGCCGCGCGGGAGGCCTTCGGCTTCGATCGGATGCAGCGGGACGCATCGGCTAAAGGCGATTAGAGACCGCTCAAGTACACGTTCGCTTTGCCGCGGGGAGATCCTGGATTGGCTAGCGCGCCTGCAAAGACCGCCCGGTTCCCGGCAGCACGCCGCGATTCATGCCCAGTCGTAACGGTGAGCCCGGCTCTTGCGGGTTGAACATCACGAAGTCTTCCAGCCCGTTGCCGTCGATGTCGGCAAAGCGAATGAGACCGACCGTCGGCAGCTCCTGCCGCGCATCGCGACGGCGGAACGGACCCTCGCTGCCGCCTAGATAAACCTCAATCCCTTCGCCGTTGTCCGAGGTGATGAAGTCCATGAAGCCGTCGGCGTTCAGGTCGACCTCGCCGCGCGGCATGAAGCCTTTCGGACGGAAGGTCTCAAAACTGATGCCTGTGCTGACTTTTTTCTCCGACCACGGTTCCTCACCGTACTTGCCGTCCTCACCAAGCTCGTGAATGGCGATCACCGCGTCTACCTTCCGCTGCAGCAGCAGCTCGACAAGCTCGAACACCGTGAACTTGAGCTGGATGCGTAGCAGTTCGAGCTCGGGATCGCGATCGATGTTCAGCAGCAGGTCCGAGCTCAGGGTCTTGTCGATCTCGAAATACTCGTCGGGCTCCGCGATGTTCCAGCCGCTGCCGCGATTGCGATAGATGTAGGTCTTTGTCGTCGTGTCCGTGAGTGATCCCTCAACGTGGCTGATAAGCAGGTCGAGAAGCCCGTCGCCGTCGAGATCGCGCGCGGTCGTCGTCAGTCCGCCGGAGCCACGCAGATGGTCTTCTTCGTTGATGAAGTTCAGCGGCATGACGAGGCTGGGTTTGGGGCCGAAGCTACCGGCGGCATCCTGCTCGAAGATGCGTATCTCGTGGCGGGTCGTCGACACGATGTCGGCCAGGCCGTCGCCGTTGACGTCGCCGACGCTGGTTTTCGGCTGGTCGAGGAATAGCTGGATATCGCTTTCGACCGAGACGAGGCTTCCTGGCTTGACGACGTAGAAGTTGGCACGCCGGCTGATTTCCAGGCTGGCGAGCGTCTCGCCGTCGGCGGACATCACCGTAAGCGCACCGATCTGTGGCACGAGCAAGCGCGGTTCGTCCGCAAGATCCTTGAACACCAGCTTCAGGCGATCCAGCCCGCGTTCGTCGCTCCCTGCGGCGAGGGTGCTGGCGCCGCTGACCGGCAAATCCCACTGGGTCATGTTGCCGTCGGAAAACGACAGCAAGGTGATGCGGTCCGGTCGCAGCAACGCCACTTCGCTGCCGGGCTGCTCGGCAAGATTGGCGATGTCATACACAGCCGAGTTGACGGGCACGTCGGCGATGACTGTGGGCTCCGCCTCAAAGCCGCCGGTGGGCTTTTGCAGGTGCACACGGAACTGCCGGGACTCGGACGGCGGAATGCCGTCGAGGGTCGCGATCAGCAGATCGATCCTGCCGTCGCCGTTCAGGTCGGCCATATCGACCGCGACCGTCCGCGCCGGCACCGGTAGCTCGCTGCGATCGAACACGCGGTCATCGGCAGACGATGTCCCTGTCAGCAGCAGGCCGCAAAGGATGATCGTCGGCATAGTCCAAACCTGCGGAAAACCGGCCATGCTCAGTCGAGCGCCAGCAAGGGTTCGGCGATGGCGCTGGTGATCTCTATCAGGTCTGCATCGCTGGTATTGGTGATGACGGCGATCGCCAGATTGAAATCGCGGTAGATACGCATTTCGGTGCGGCCGCCTACGGATCCGCCGGAGTGCCGCGCCATTCGCCGACCTTGCGGGTCGTTTCGAATATCCCAGCCGATGCCGTAGGTTGTCGCTTCACCGCTGGTGGTTTGCTGCGGCGTCCAGAGGAGGGTGACGGTCTCGGCCTCGAGATAGTCTTCGGTCAGGTGCGCGAGCGCGAAGCGGACCAGGTCGTCGGAAGTCGACAGGAATCCGCCGCCTGCCCACTTGTTGCTGTTATCTACCCACGGTGCATTCTCCAGTCGGCCGTCGACCAGCTGGTAGTAGCGGCTGCGGCCCGGGATGATCGGCATCGCCTGATCAGCGACGGTATCCCGCATGCCGACCAGCTCGAAAACGTTGGCCGACATGTAGTCGAGAAAGGCGTCACCCGAGGCCGCTTCGACCACGGCGCTCAACAGGTTGAAGCCATAGGTGGAATAGATGTACTGGCTTCCCGGCTCGGCCTGCAGCGGGTCGTCTTTGAAGATCGACAGCGCGTCGGTGACCGAGTCGTAGTGTTCGTCGCTCAGGAATTCGTCGTCGGCATAGTGCCGCGTGCCGGACAGATGGCCACCCAGCAGCCGAGCGGTAATCGTGCCGCGCTTTTCCGGATAGTCCGGCAGGTAGCGCTGAATCGGCTGATCCAGATCGAGCTTGCCCTGCTCGTAGAGCTGACCGACCGCCATCGCCGTCATGGATTTTGCGGTGCTGCCGACACGGAACTTCGTCGTCGCAGGGTCGACGGGTGCGCGCAACTCGATGTCCGCATAACCAAACCCGGACGACCAGCGACGGCCATCCAGGAAGGCGACGGTTACCGCCAGCCCCGGTATATCCTGTCGACCGGCAAAGCTGCCGGCGGTTTGCGAGGCCAGGTTTGTGGCATCGTCGAAATCGGCCAGCGCCGGAGCGCAGGCCAGCGAGGCGACCACGAGGACGCCAAGCAGCGCGTTGAGCAAACGGTTCATAGTACGGTTCCGGACTTCGAGCCGTTTGAGTGTGTCAGCGGACTATGAAAAACGCCACCGCTAGCGATGGCATTCCGGTCAATTACGGGCAAGCGATAACGACGCTTTTCTCTGGGTTTCCCCGGTAGCTACGGCGACTACTGACCCATCGTGCCGCCCGACAGGTCCTGCGCAAACATCAGCGGGTTGCCGTCCGGGTCGTAGAACGTCTGCAGCCTGACCATATCCGCGATCGTCAT
>CAZFVT010000155.1:0-1266 GCA_964522355.1 uncultured Woeseiaceae bacterium
CTCGACACGCCAACGCTGGTCGGGGTCTGGGCGACGGCGCCTTCCCTGCACGATGGATCTGCGGCAACGCTGCAGGATGCCATTGCCGCCCATACCGCGCTGGGCATTTCTTACGCGACGGGCGAGTTGGACCTACTAGCATCTTATGTGGCGCAGATCGACGATATTGAATCGCTCGCAACGCAGCCCGATAGAGATGGTGACGGTTTCCCCGATAATGTCGATGCATTCCCGGACGATCCGAGCGAATGGCAGGATTCGGACGGTGATGGTACCGGCGACAACGCCGATGCGTTTGACAATGATCCGACGGAAACAAGTGATCGTGACGGCGACGGCGTCGGCGATAACGGCGATGCATTTCCCGACGATCCACTTGAGTGGGCTGATGTCAACGGCAATGGCATCGGCGACAACAGCGAGCGCGATCCGTCCGGTGACACCGTGTTCGATAGCTCAATCGCCGGACAGGATGGAACGCTGGGCGGCGCTGCCACTCGGTCGGCGAACGGTTACTTTGGCAGTGCGCTGGAGACGAACGGTTCTTCAGGCTACGTTGATCTTGGAGGATTCGATGTCAACGGATCTGGGCTGACCCTGATGGCCTGGATCAACGCGGATGACTTCGGCGTATCGGATGCGCGAATTCTGTCGAAGTCGACTGGCTCGGCCAGCAACGATCATATCTTCATGTTAAGCACCATTGGCAGCACGCCGCAGCTGCGTTTCCGGCTGCGCACAAACGGCAGCACCACCACTCTGATTGGCTCGGGCGGCACGCTCTCCGCCGGCAACTGGATCCATGCCGCTGCGACCTATGATGGCTCGACGATGCGGCTGTACCAGGACGGCGTCGAAGTCGGGAGTACGGCGAAGACTGGTGCGGTGGAGATAAACTCGGCAGTTGCACTGTGGATCGCGTCCAACCCTGGTAGCCCTGGGCAGGTGTTTGACGGGCGAATCGACGATGTGAAGATCTTCTCGAAAGCGCTGACATCTGCAGAGATTCAGACGGAGATGGTGACGCCCGCCACTATAAATGACACGCAGGCTCCGGCTGCGCCGCCCGCATTTGTTGCGACTCCGCTCTCCGGTTCGGCCGTAGGTCTCAGCTGGGGCGCTGCTACCGACAACCTTGGCGTCGCGGGTTATCGTGTTCGCCGAGACGGGGCTGTCGTTGGAACGACGACGGAGCTTGGCTACACGGATTCGGGGCTGCTGCCATCTACCGTTTACTCGTATACGGTCACGGCATTCGATGCGGCG
>CAZFVT010000155.1:1276-7762 GCA_964522355.1 uncultured Woeseiaceae bacterium
TGAGTCACCCGAAGCTGGACCTGAGCAGGCGCAAACGTTGACGCCCGATACAGTGCCGCCGTCGGTCCCTGCGGCATTCAACGCCACCGCAGTTTCGGCTACGCGGGTCGATCTCAGCTGGAATCCGGCGACTGACAACGTTGGAGTCATGGAATATCGCGTTTATCGCGACGGCGGATTGCTTATGACGCTAGCTGCGCCGACCACCGGCTACTCAGACCTGACTGCTCAGCCAGAAACCAATTACACCTACTCGGTGTCAGCAAGAGACTTCGAAGGCAACGAATCCAATCCGACCGTTACCGAACAGGCAGTGCTGACGCCGGAGCAGGATGATCTGCTGGGTGCCTGGGGCTTCGAGGAGCCTTCTGGTAATGCCGTGATTGACAGTTTTGGCACCGGCCAGGACGGAACCCTGGGTGGTGTCGCCTCGCGTTCGGCAAACGGCTATTTCGGCTCTACGCTGGAGACCAATGGTTCTTCCGGTTACGTCGATCTCGGAGGATTCGATGTCGATGCGTCGGAGCTAACGCTGATGGCCTGGATCAACGCAGACGACTTCGGCGTGTCGGATGCGCGCATCCTGTCGAAATCGACAGGCTCGGCGAGCAATGATCACATTCTCATGTTGAGCACCATCGGTAGCACGCCTCGCTTGCGCTTCCGTTTGCGCACCAATGGCAACACGACCACGCTGATTGGTGCGGGTGGTACGCTTTCCGCTGGCACCTGGATCCATGCCGCCGCAACCTATGATGGCTCGACGATGCGTCTGTACCAGGATGGCATTGAAGTTGGAAGTGCGGCAAAGACCGGTGCGGTCGAGATTAACCCGGCGGTTGCAATGTGGATCGCGTCCAACCCGGGCAGTCCCGGGCAGGTCTTTGATGGCCGTATTGACGAAGTGAAGATATTCAACCGCGGCGGAAATTCAGGGTGAGATGGCCACGCCGGTACTCGATCCCAATGATTTCGAACCACCAACGCCACCGACCGGTCTGACCGCGACACCGCTTTCGAGTGAAGCAATCCGGCTTAACTGGGGCCCGGCCAGCGACAACATCGGGGTCACGGGCTATCGGATCAGGCGCGGCGGCAGTGAGATCGGCACGACGACCGATCTCGAATTCACGGACAGTGGTCTGTCCGCATCGAGCACCTACTCGTATACCGTTACGGCATTCGATGCGAAGGATCTGGAATCCGTGGCTGCGGGCCCGGCAGAAGCTACGACCTTGACGCCCGATACGGTGGCGCCCACGGTGCCTGGGGCGTTCAGCGCTACCGCAATTTCGGCGACGCGGGTTGATATGAACTGGACTCAGGCAACCGACAACGTTGGCGTCATGGAGTATCGCATCTACCGCGATGGCGAATTGCTCGTGACCCTGCCTGCGCCTGCGGCCGGATACTCGGATCTGAGCGCTCTGCCAGAGACGAACTATGTCTACTCGATATCGGCGCGAGATTTCGAAGGCAACGAATCGAATCCGGTCGTCACTGAGCAGGCGGTACTGACGCCTGAGCAGGACGATCTGCTGGGCGCCTGGGGTTTCGAAGAACCTTCCGGGGATATTGTGTTCGACAGTTCGAGCGCCGGCCAGGACGGAACCCTGGGAGGCGGTGCCGCGCGGTCAGTGAACGGCTACTTCGGGGCAGCACTGGAGACGAACGGTTCCTCCGGCTATGTTGATCTCGGCGGCTTCGACGCCGAGGCGTCAGAGCTTACGCTGATGGCATGGATCAACGCAGATGACTTTGGCGTGTCGGATGCGCGCATCCTGTCGAAGTCGACGGGCTCGGCCAGCAACGATCATATTTTCATGTTGAGCACCATCGGCAGCACGCCGCAGCTGCGTTTCCGGCTGCGCACGAATGGCAGCACCGCCACATTGATCGGTGCTGGCGGCACGCTATCGGCGGGCACCTGGATCCATGCCACGGCAACCTACGATGGTTCGACGATGCGGCTGTACCAGGATGGTGTCGAAGTCGGCAATACGGCAAAGGGCGGCCCTGTGGCGATTGATCCGGCGGTTGCACTCTGGATCGCGTCCAACCCGGGCAGTCCCGGACAGGTCTTCGATGGCCGTATTGACGAAGTGAAAATCTTCAATCGGGCGTTGACGCCGGTCGAGATCCAAACTGAGATGGTGACACCTTTGTCGGCTCCGTAAGCCATTGAGTGGTATTGCGATGATCATTCTGTCATCCATGGCCCAGGGAAGGGGCGATTGCTAGTGACTCAAATCGTAGTGCCCATTCGGCCCCATGGCCGACGACAAACGGCCGCCAGTCAGGTCATTTGGGCAATCGAACGCTGATGTCAGAGTGCGGCAGTTAAAAGCGCCTCCTGCGTCACTGCCCCGGTCTCAAATGACCGTATATAGTGTGGCCAACCATCTGAATGAACGCGGTTGTTCAAGTGTCGAGAGTCTTCTGTAAAAGGCCAATCCGGGGTTCGCTGCTCGCCGCGATATTGGCCCTGGCCATTGGGGTTTACGACGCCAATGCGGCGCAGCCCGTGTTTCCGAAGGTTGCGATCAGCGATGGAGGCCGGTACCGGGTATTGGTGAAACCTGCCAGCGATGTCGTGCCGATTGCTGAGTTCCACAATTGGATTGTGTTCCTCGAGACGGCAGACGGTGACGTATTCGTGCCAAGCCGTATGGGCATCACGGCTGGGATGCCGGCGCATGGCCATGGGATGACCAGTGATCCGCTGGCGACTCGACGGCTCGATGACGGGAGTTTCGTCATTGAAGGGATGAATTTCCATATGGCCGGTGAGTGGGTGCTAATGGTGGGTGTCGACGGCCCTGAAGGCGTCGATACGGTCAGCTTCGAACTTACCGTCGGCGCAAGCTCTGATAACGTCGACGCCTCCATCAGCAACTGGTCTGAGTCCGAGCTGGCTGTTATGCAGTCGCTGTCGATATCGCGGCTTGAATTGAAGCGTGATCCAACGAATCGATTCAGCGGCAATCCAAACGCGGCCGACCTGGGTCGAGAGCTTTTCTTCGACAAGGACCTGAGTGCGACAGGCACCGTATCCTGCGCAACCTGTCACCAGCCAGATCGGGCGTTCACGGACGGGCTGGCAAAGAGTTTCGGCACGAATCAGACGGGCCGCAACGCGCCGACCCTCGTCGGCGTTTCTCACAATCAATGGTATTACTGGGATGGTCGCCGCGATAGTTTGTGGGCTCAGGCTATTACGCCGCCAGAATCGCTCGGAGAGATGGACAACAATCGCATGGACGTCGTTCGAATGGTCGCCCGCAAATACGGTGATGCCTACGTGGCTTTGACGGGTGATACGCTAGACGAACGCGTAAAGAACCTACCTGTTGGAGCGGGACCATTCGCCGACAGCGCAGGCAAGTCGTCCTGGAACCGAATGACGCCCGCCGAGCGGAGGGACGTGAACCTGGCATTTGCCAATATCGGAAAATTCCTGGCCGCGTACGTAGAGACTCTTCAGCCGACGTCGTCGCGCTTCGATGCTTTTGTCGAGCGTATCAGTGCAGACGGTTACCCAGCCGCCAGGGAGCTGCTGTCAGAAGATGAGCAACGCGGCCTGAAGCTCTTTCTTGATGGCGCACGCACGCAGTGTCTCCGCTGCCACAACGGCCCGCTGTTCACAAACCATTCGTTTCACAACATCGCAACCGGCGTAGCCGAGAATGGAGTGCCTGACTTCGGACGAATGATAGGGCTGCAGTCTGCCCAGTTGGACGAGTTCAACTGTCGCGGCGAATACAGCGATGCTCCACCGTCCGACTGTGTTGAGCTCCGCTATACGGGTAATCATCACATCGAGACCGGTGCGTTCAAGGTACCAGGACTGCGGAATGTCTCGGAGACTGCACCCTACATGCACGACGGACGTTTCTCGACGTTGGAGGAAGTCGTCGAGTTCTACACCGACGTGCCTGGCCCGGAAGCTGGCGACCACGAATTGCCGGCGCTTGAGCTTTCAGTTGAGGAAGTAGGGTACCTGGCGGCATTTATGCGTGCGCTGACGTCAGAGTCGACAGGTCGCTCGTCAGTAGCTGACGCGGCCGAATAGTTGCGTTATCGAATACCAGAATAGCCTCATCGGAGCCTTGACTCTGTCGGTGGCGGGCTGCGGGTACCTGATTATTCGGCAGATTCGACCGATGTTGGACCCGATGGTTGGCGGCGACTCACCGTGTCAATCGGGAGTCTCATCCGCATAGGGATCGCTTTCAACAACCAGTCGGCCACGCTCGTACCAGCCCCGGCTCGAATTGACGATCTTCACGACGGAGAGCATCACCGGAACTTCGACAAGCACGCCCACGACCGTAGCAAGCGCGGCGCCGGATTGCAGGCCGAACAGGCTGATCGCGGCCGCGACGGCCAGCTCAAAGAAGTTGCTCGCTCCGATCAATGCAGACGGCGCTGCGACACAGTGGGCGACGCCAAACTTTCTGTTCAGCCAGTAGGCGAGGCCTGAGTTGAAGTACACCTGGATTAGAATCGGAATCGCCAGCAGCAGGATGATGACCGGCTGATCAATGATCTGGTTGCCCTGGAAGCCGAACAGCAAGACGAGCGTTATCAGAAGCGAGGACAACGATATTGGATGCAATAGGTCGAGCATGCGCTTCAGGCGATCCTCGCCGTCTTCCGATCGCATCAGGCTTCGGTCTGGCGCCGAAGCCTGATGCGATCCTCGCCGTCTTCCGATCGCATCAGGCTTCGGCGCCAGACCGTTGCGACGACAACGGGCAGGATGATGTAGAGCACGACCGACAGAAACAGCGTTTCCCACGGTACGTGGATCGAAGAAATGCCGAGGAGCAGCGCCACGATCGGTGCAAAGGCGAACACCATAATGGTGTCGTTCAGCGCGACTTGCGACAGAGTGAAGCCGGGATGTCCATCGCTGAGATTGCTCCAGACAAAAACCATAGCCGTGCAAGGCGCCGCCGCCAGCAGGATCAGGCCTGCGATGTAGCTGTCGAGCTGTTCGGCAGGCAGCCAGCCGGCGAAGACGTTGCGGATAAAGAACCACGCCAGCAGCGCCATTGAGAACGGTTTAACGCCCCAGTTGATGAATAGGGTAACGCCGACGCCACGCCAGTGGTCCCTGACTTCAACGAGCGAGCGGAAGTCGATTTTCAGCAGCATCGGCAGAATCATCAGCCAGATGAGCACGGCAACGGGCAAGTTAACCCGAGCGACCTCCATCGAGCCCAGTGCATCGAAAATCGGCGGAAACACGCTGCCCAGTGCAATTCCGACGACGATACAAAGCGCGACCCATACGCTGAGGTATCTCTCGAAAAACGGCATCTCTGCCCCGGCTGCCCGTCGGGCGGTGCTCTCACACTGAACACTCACCGGGGTACCTCCTTGCCTGGATTAACGACTGCGTTCAGCGGGCGACGCCCAGCCTCACGGCAGTCCCTCCTTGACCTGTGTGTGCGTCCTACGCCAGCGGGCGTAGCCTGCAAACGGAGAAAGGACGTTTGTGGCTTACGCACAGACTTCCTCCGGTCGATTAGCCATCTGGGACAAGAGCAGAACTATATCAGCCATATGAGGAGGATCGGCAAACCATAGAACGTGGCGGCGACGAGTATCGCGAAGCGTGCGGGCGCCCATCGGGAAGCACTGAGCCAGTTTCCCAGTATTTCGGCGAGGGAGATCGGCAGTTCGCGCAGTACGGGAATGCTGAGGAACGCTGCGGCACCCACTACGTTGACCGTTACATGCACGACGCCGGTGACTAATCCGGCGGCACCGTATTTGAGGTAGGCCAGAATTTGTCCGGAGTCGATCGTGGTTCCGACAGATGCGCCCAGGGCAAAATAGTATGCCTGCCGCAGCGTTGCGATCCTGTTTGCGACGAGTGGCATCATGAGCGAGGTGGTAACAGAGCTTGACTGCAGCACCCAGCAAATGGCGCAGCCGAAGAACGCGCCTTTCCCGGGTGAGCCCAATCCGCTTTCCAGCTGGTTCCGGATGTTGTCGGCAAACAGACGCGTCAGGGCCTTACCCATCAGGTTAAGTCCGCCAAATAGCACCATGAACGCAGCTCCCGCCGATACGAGGGCCGGCAACAGTCCGGAACCAACCGACTCCGCCTGAGCGGTCCACCACGCCATCGGGACTTCGGTGAGCAGGCCGACAAAATCCGGAAGCAACGCTTCGTCACTACCGGTGCCCGAGAATTGATTTAGCGCCTCTGCGGTGGCCCCCGAAATCCCCGTAAGGATGCCAAGTGAGGCTTCCAGAACGAAAAATACGGAAACGTTGAAGATTTTGTAGATGTCATCGACCAGGGCGGCCGGTGCAACGCGCCTGAATTCCTCTGACGAGAAGCTGTGGCCAAGCGATACCAGGGTATTGGTAACGGTCGTCCCAACGTTGGCACCCAGAATGATGGGAATGCACAAGGAGACAGGCGCGTTTTGAGTCGCAACATAGCTCATGATGAGCACCATTGTTGCT